>WJJB01000368.1 GCA_014729935.1 Candidatus Bathyarchaeota archaeon
GGTTTCAAACCACACATGCTTAAGGGCATTACCATATCAGGATTATCCTGTTGCACTTGGAATAAAAAGCCCTTCCCGAAATAAATTGCCACGATGGTGGGCTTGCCAAGCAGGCATAGTTCGAAATTGATATCAGGATGGCGGATGTAACTCACGACCAAGTCCACCTCTTGAATCTTTTCTTCAACAGCAGGATCGAACTCATAATCGTCAATGAGCTCGGATGAATCCCGTGGTTCGATACTTGCCATCAGGGCATCAGGATACTCGCCCCTGATCACCTCAATTGCTCGATCACCGAACTTCCCATCTGATAATATTAAAACCTTCATGAAGCTCGAGTTTTCCCATGTAACACCGTTCAAAAGCTTGATGCAGGAGTGCCATGGTAACTCTCACTAAAAAAGCCTGGTTTGGATGAAATCTTCTGAAGATTTGAATGCTTCACGGATCATGCGGAAGAGATACCTGAACCTGCTCTTGGTTTTCATGCTTAGTGGAAATGGATCTTGGTTAAATGTAAGTGCTAAAAGTCGCTTGCTGATGCGTGCATCGTTTTTTTCGAAGAAACGTCCGTTATATGCTGCAAAAGAATCATCTAGTGGTATATCGGGATCGTACACGCCAGAACGGTGCAATAATTCTTTCAAGTCTTTTTTCGAAAACATGTCCTCGATGGAATGCTTTGTCTCCACGGGATACACGATCACCTTGCTTTCATCGATGTGCAATCCATTAACCAGCTGGCGCTTCGTCGTCAAGCCCGCGCGATCATTATCCACCAGGAATACCGGTTCGAGCCCCCATGCGAGCAATATAGTGCCGATATATGGCATCTTGCCGGCGCCCAGGCTCGGAATGATGTATAGCGGATCTGGGAGGGGTAGCTCCCCTGCCATTACCTCCTTGATCGTGATGAGGTAGATGTAATCGGTATAACCTTCAGTGATCACGTTGTTCCGGCGATCGGGGCGGATACCGGCTGCCAAGTTATCACCAATGGCAGTCATGATTGGCGTAATGCTTTCCATGGCCGAAGACGCGAGCACAGGGCGTTTCTCTATAACGGTTCCGAGTTTTTCGGTGCGGATAACCCTTGCAATCCGGTAAAGCTTTTCAGGATCGAACATGTAGGGGGAATGGGAGCAATATAGCAGGGTGAGATGGCCATATTTGCCAACGAGCGCCTCCATCATCCACAGGATGTCCTTTTGCGCATCAGGATGCAGGTTGTTGCTTGGCTCATCTATCAGGATCACCGTTGGCTTCCGCTTGGTAATCATGTCATAGAAAAAGGACACGAAGGCAATGAACCATATTTCTCCGCCACTCCGTTGGGATATCTTGAACACCTTTTCCCTCTCGATCACGGTGAATTTCAATCCTTGCTTCCCAGGTATGATATGCAGGAGTATCTTGGACTGCATCCATGCCGCGTGGATGAATTGCTCGAGATCCTCGTTCCTTCTCTCGAAGATCTTCTTGATGATTGAAAAAGAACCTGGTTGTTTCGACAGCTGGACCAATTCATTGGCATTGATACCCATGGCAGATAACATGCGGCGGATAACTTTGTGACCGGGCACTTGATCGTACATGATCTCGTCCGGGATCATGTCCTTTTTGCTGTACTCGAATAACTCGAAACGGGGAATGATTTCTTGAATGACATGCGGGTACCGGAAATTAGCCAACATTTCACCCAGTTCCACCATGCGATCGATCTTTGCCCGTTCCATTTGCTCGATCTCCATACCATCCTCGAAATCCCGGAGGCAGCTCACGAATTGCCTGAATCCCAAGTTTGTCATAGCCTTGCCTTTTTCACCGTTACTTTCGATGGATATCATTTCAGCAGGTATTAATTGTTTGACTTTGGGAGTCTCGTTCAGCAAAGCTGAGAGTTCAACTAGATCCTTATTTGCAAGATATTGCATGGTCTTCTGGTTTATCTTGTAGATGATTTTCCCATCCATCATGATTCGCTTGGTGATCTTCACCCTTGCCACCTCGTTCTTGATGGCATCATCCGAACATGCATGGCGCACCAGCTCCCTGGCGCGCCCATCTAACTCTTCCAAAGGAATTTCCAAGGAGATCTGGATCTCGGTTTGCTCCTTTTGCACCTCGATGGGACCGTACATCAAGAGATGGATACGGAGCGAGCGATTCAACAGCTGCAACGCTTCGAAGATCGATGATTTCCCTGATGCATTTTTTCCAGCAAGTGCTTCTATCCTATCCTCCAGCTCCCATGCCCCGGTATCCTTGATCGACCGATAGTTCTTGATTCGCAATTCCCGGACCTTCATTGCATCACCTCGGAATCATCCATTCAGGTTTCCTACATATTGTATGGAAAACGCTCCGTGAAAAACATGTTGATTCATCCATTGGACATGATCCTTCAAGCAATCAGTTAGTGCTGGAATGGATTCAAAACCATCATCATACCTTCAGAAGCAATCTTGAAATTGCCGTGAAAACTCAATCAATTTCGTTCACAACAATGGAGATTGGTATAGAGAATCAATGAAGCTGCTCGATCCAACTTGAGTCCCATGGGTTTACAATTGATTCCAAGCTTAAGAATCCCCATTGGTTACTTGGAGTGGGGTTAAAAATCTCATCCTGCCTCTCAAGAATGCGCCTAACTCTATCTATAATGGTGGGCAAAGTTGGACATCTTGCCCGGCGGGTCGATAAAGGAAACCCCGCGTGATCGTGACGCGCGTCAAGTGCCGGCGGAAACGGCGTTCTCGACGCGGTTTTTTAACAGGATGGCGGAAACGCGGGCCGATACCTCGTGGCGGTTCGCGATGGCATCGTGGTTCGGGCAACCGGGCGTCGTGCAGGTGAACTCGTGGTAACTGGCGTCCTTCGCCCGCGCTGGATTGCTTGCCACGGCGGGACCGGTACAACCGGCCGATGAACGAGTACAGGATGGCGGTCAGGTCCGTGATCAACCCCGCGTGCGGCGTGTCGTCCACCACGGTTGGATGGATCACCTCCAGCGACACGTTCCATCCAGACAAGTGCTCCCTGATCACGTTCAGCCCGAACCGCGACAGCCGGTCCTGGTAATTCACCACCACGACGTCGTGCTTTCCACGGGTCACGTCCCGCAGCAGCTTGAACAAGCCCTTGCGGTGTCGTTGAGACCCGAGCCCACGTCGGAGTACACGCCCGACACGCGGTATCCTTGATCCTTGCAGTGTTTCTTGATGAGCTCCTCCTGCCGGGCTAGCTCGCCCGATTGTTTCTGCCGGGACGACGACACCCGGCTATAGACCGCCGAGCCGAGCCGAGCTGCAAGAACCGGTTCTTCACCGGCATCCTTGTCAACGCCGCGCAAGAACACCAGCACTACATGAAGGGAATA
>WJJB01000027.1 GCA_014729935.1 Candidatus Bathyarchaeota archaeon
AAGTCAACAGGATTTCGCAAAGATGTATTGACGTCTGGGATGAACTTATATATCTTTTTCTTGGTTTCTTCTCCCAGTTCAGGTATCTTGAACCCCTTGGTTTCAAAAAAATCCGCGGCTTCCACGGCGTTCCCGCCTCCACATGCCACGAGTGCCACCCGGTTTGATACCGGCACGGGGATGTTGAAAGAGAACATGGTGAGCAAGCCGGCAAATACATCAAAATCGCTGGCAAGCATGGTGCCAGTTTGCTTGCACATTACTTCCCACATCTTGTAATTACCCGCAAGCTTGCCCGTGTGAGATGCGGTCGCTTGCACGCCAACTTTACCCCTTCCTCCCTTCCAGATGATGACAGGTTTCTCTCTTGTCACGTCTCGTAATGATTTCATGAGCGCTCGGCCGTCGCTGGTGCTTTCCAAGTAAAATCCGATCACGCAAGTGTCAGGGTCCTGCTTGAAGTATGGGAGGAAATCCGGTGGCTTGAGATCGATGCAGTTTCCAATTGATATGGTGCGGGAGAAGTTGGCGCCATGGGACATGAGATACGTGTTGGTCTTAGCAGTGTGACCACCAGATTGAGAGATGAAGGCGATATTTCCATCGGTTTCATCACAGGGGTAGCCGGGAAAATACACCAATCGTGCGCGGGGATTGTAGATTCCGAGGCAGTTAGGTCCAATGAACCTGGTGGGAACCGAAGCTATGGCTTCTTCAAGCGAGACCTGCAAATCATCGTTCCCCGATTCGCTAAAACCTGACGTGAAGATAACGGCAAACTTGACCACGGTATCCTTGAATCCGCGTATCACCGCTGGAACGTGCTGTTTTGGCACTCCAATGATGGCAAGATCAATTTCTTGCCCGATCTCCTCCACCGATCTATGCACTTTCAATCCTTCCAATTCATCAAGCTCTGGGTTGATATTGACGGGAAACACCTTGATGGGAGTGTCCTTGTGCGCACGGACGTATTTGAGAGCACCTACTGGATTCTTTGATGCACCGATTACCGCCATCGTCTTGGGAAAGAAGAGTGGAGTGAAATCTATCTCTTTTTTATTTCCTGTTGGTAAATCGTTGGAAGAATTTTCCGAATCTATTCGTTCGCTTTTCATTGACGTGTACCGTGGGTATCCGTGTGTTGAACGTGATGTGAGTATTTGTTAATGCAAGCTCATGGCTTGTTTTTACCATACATTCCCCGGGATTTGATGGAAGTCATGAAATGCTTAGCATTATCAAAAGGTATTTTTTCGAAGATAACCGTGCTTGGACCGATGACCAGGTGCCGGTTTTCCTTGGCTGCATCCATGATGAATTTCACGTGAAGGTCGATTTCCTCCTTGCTACCAAACGAAAGCTCGTTTCCCACATCTCCCCAACCAATGGTGACGAACTCGGGATATTGCTCAACGATCATTCGAGGATCCGCGCCACCTTCCCACCCTTGCAAGCCCTCGAATCCGGCATCCATCAAAGCAGGTACCAGGTCGGTCATGTCCCCATCACTATGCATTATTGCATGCATCCCAGCATCGCGGATCATGGACGTGATTTCCTTGTAGTGTGGTGCGATATCTTGTTGCCAACGCTCCGGGGAGATCATCAGGCGTCCCTTGAATGCGACGTCATCAAGGATAGCTATGATGGCAGGGCGGTCGTCAAGTACCTCAATGATCCGCTCCACGTTAGTTTTCGTCACCCAAGCATAATCCTTGATTACTTGCCGGTAGAATGACGTGTTTTTCACTTGATGCCTTGCAAAAACGTCAAATCCCATGGATTGCCATGCCGTATCGAAAATACCTCCCACCTTGGCCAATGGGAAGATGAGATGTGAGACGCTCTCATGGAATTCTTGCGCCTTGAGCAAGGATTTCCGGTTGTCGGTTACATTGATGCCCTCCCATAATTCCTCGTGCATGTCAAGGTTGGTTACCAAGCCACCCGCATAGAAATTGGAACCGTGTCGTTCAGCTTGTCCATTCAATCCCACAACATGCTTGATGCCATTTTCATCAACGATATCCATGGGTTTGCATCCAACGCATCCAGGAAGGCTTGCAAACACGGAATCGTATCCTAAAATGATGGGAGCATCAAAACTAGCATTATAGGTAAGTTCACCCTCATAATTATCGAATAGGTGTTCCTCGTTTCGCTGGATGAAACCACCAAGTACTCCTTGAACGAATGTTGGAACACGATCGAGCTCTTGTCGATCTTCCGAGAATACCGAGAGGAACCGGTCCTTGGGATTCATGTGGTGGATGGGCTAGCGCGCCGTTGATTATAGATGTTTCCACACACTAGCAACGATAACTCCCACATTTCCATTTCCACGATCTTCGTGAACTATAATGGACATGTTTATCCGTCTTGCGAGAGAAAACCAGCCCCTTTAGCACGCTTGTTTGAAAACCTGCAGGCGTGTTTACCAGCACCAATACACAACATGGCGGGCAGGAAACAACTATCATTACAACAATTATCACCTTGCTCCATCAAGGTGCGATTATAGGTGGTTCCCCATATACTAACAAGGAGCTTAGCATCCGAAATGAGGTATCGGGAGGTATCAGGAGGTTCACCATATGGGCCATCAACCATTGCGGGTCCGAAGGTGGAAAAGACTCCGAATGATAACGAGTTGAGTTTTTCCAAAAAATTGGGTATAGAATTGCCACGCTTGCACGAAAACTAAATTGAACTACCACTGCCTAAACAGTAACGGGGGAATTTGATGTGCTCGATGCGAAGGATTGAAATGGAACC
>WJJB01000369.1 GCA_014729935.1 Candidatus Bathyarchaeota archaeon
CCCGCAAGATGCGTTTTCCTTCCTTCCCGACGTTTTTCGCAGAATTCTCATCCCGCTGTCGAAACACACCATTTCGTGTAGCGTTCGACGAAGCCATGGCTTTCACGCTTGGCAGTTCGCTCCTTTTTCCAGATGGGATGACTAGTATCCTGTCTCATGATTGATTTCCTAGCTCTCATCATTTGTAGTTGATGCACGTGAATCATCGCTTGAGTCATCAAGTTTATTTTCCCTTGCCTGATCAGGCAGATCGCTGCTATGTTGGTTATCCTGCTTTAATTCTTGATCCGGCGAGTGTTTTTCATCTCTTGGATGATCGTCCAGTTTGTGCGGTGCCTTCGAATCGGGTGCCTTCTTCAGTTTATTGCCTTTCATTTCATCAATTTTCGGTTCATCCTCAGCAAGTGAGCTGCTTGGTGTAATTTTCTTATTCTTATCGAGTGGAGCCTTGCAAGACCAGCACGTGTTCTCAATTTCTTTTATTGCTTGGACACAATCAGCACAGTAATATGCACCACAGGACGGGCAGATGAAACTATAACCTTCAATTTTACCCTTGTGAACCAAGCACACGTGTTGTTCCTTGGAAATCATGATGTCTCCCTCAGTTATTTCAGCTCGCTGCTCCTTGAGTTGCTTCAACTCTTCTTCCTTTTCGTGCAAGAGTCTCCTTGACTTCTTGGATGCCCTGATGGCTGCGAAAGCAATGACGCTTATGGCGACAGCAACTAGACCGATGATTAAATAGACCCAAGGTTGATCAAATCCGAAGGGGGATCTTGGAGATTCCTTGATGATGATGATTTCAGTAACATCCACCGCCCCTGTTTGATCTTGAATGGAAAACTGGATGGTTACCTGCCCCGGTGTTAATGATTCCCATATGGATTCATTGATGGTTCCCGTGGTTCCCGTGAAGGTTACATTGGTCCAAGGACCATCCTCACCCTTGATCGAGTACCACATCGATTCGATATTCATCTCCACGTATTCTATCTCGAAGAACGGGGGATTCGAGAATTCATCATTAGTATTCGGTGAATTAACCAATATTATTGGAGGCGTGCCATCTTTATGAATGGCAACGCTGGTTTCCCCCGTGTTTCCTTCCGTATTGTTGGCATAGAAAATAATGGTAACTGGACCATCATCAAGAGCAGTCCAAGCACCAGTATCAATCGATCCATTCCCCGTGAAGCTATGGTTGCTTAAACCATCATCCAAGGTATACCATGTCTCGTTCAGGTTCTCCTCGTCAATTTCAATAACGAAGGAGGGTGGTGGGATGCCAAAAAACATGTCAACGATAGGATCAATGATTGTTATCACCGGGTCATAGATATTTTTGCTCACGTTCACATCTTCATGCGATTCATGGCCCAATGAATCATTCGCATGAAACCTAATGGTGACAGAACCATTCCCGACGACATCCCAGATGGATTGCTCGATGGTCGTATCCACGCCATACGTGAAGGTATGATTTGAAGAACTCGTGGTTCCATTAAGGACCTGGTACCATGTCGAATGCAGTCCATAATCCATGACGTTGATTGAAAAGGATGGTGCTGATTGTCCCATGATCGTGTTAGGAAGTGGATCTAGAATGGTGATATTTGGTGCAATGGCATCCTTGATGAGTTCGAGCGAGAAGGTATCATTCACGTTTCCAGCAGAATCATTTGCACGGATAAGGATGGTAAATGGGATTTCATCGGGAAGATCATTCCAAGCTGTGGCATCTACCAGCGTGTTACTACCATTTACCAAGGGATACGTCTCTCCCCCGATGGAGTACCAAAATCCATCGATTGAGTTTTCTTCATGAACCGATATGTTAAGTGCCGGTGGAACGTCAAACCACGTTAAATTACCAGGAGTGTGGATGTTGATGGATGGAGCGATGGTATCCTTTATCAGGTCGAGATGGATGGAAAGGTTCCGGTTTCCAGCAGCATCGCTAGCATTCACGTGAATCGAGAATGGTTCGTTTCCAAGTGCTGCCCAGATTCCAGGATCCAGCGGAATTAGGCTATCATTGGCGATGGAAGCAGAATTCCAACCCGTGGAGGCTGAAAACACCCAATACTCCAGCATGGCGAGATTGGGATCAAATGCTGAAACCTTCAATGCTGGTGCTACCCTCCACTCGGTACCATTCATGGGATCATGGAAGAATACCTCTGGAGCGATGATATCCTTGTAGACCGTCATGTCCGAATATTGCTCGTTTCCGACGGAATCGTTGGCATGAAATCTAATGGTGACGGAACCATTCCCGACGACATCCCAGATGGATTGCTCGATGGTCGTATCCACGCCATACGTGAAGGTCCAATTCGTCGAGCTTGTGGTTCCATTGAAAACCCTGTACCAGGTATTTTGTAGATGGCTGTCTGTCACGGTGACATCAAAAGTTGGAGCTTCCCAACCAATTATTTGGCCTGGTGATGGTGACGTGATGGACATGACCGGGGGGGCAGAATCCTTGTATAGATCCAGCGAGATTGTTGCATTGATGTTTCCCACGGAATCAACTGCAGTTAGTTGGATCGTGAAGGCCGTGTCGGACGCTAGAGCGCCCCAAGCACCCGGATCTAATTGCGTGGGAGTCGCGTTTGAAATTGCATAATCTGAACCTTCCATGGTGTAGTATAACCCACCTAGGGGGCTAATATCGAATGCATTAACATGCAGGAAAGGGGCGGTGGACCACGTTGTAGCATTCACTGGTGCCACGATTTCAACCAATGGCGCCATTTCATCCTTAATCAAGTTCACTTGCTCGCTAAAATTAACATTCCCCATGGAATCCATGGCATACGCGTGAATCTCGAAAGGCCCATCGGTTAGCATGTTCCACGTGATGTTGCTAAAGGGTTCATTGGTATTATTATTGATGGATGTGTTTATCCATCCCGTGCTTGAAGAATAGGTTCTATATTCAAGGATGGCCAAGTTAGCATCTATTGCGGTGATATTTACGAAGGGTAAAGTATTGACAGTGGTTCCATTTGCTGGTGCATTGATTGTCACGAGGGGGGCAATGATATCCTTTTCAACGGTGATCGTTTGGCTGCCTGTCCAATCTTGGCTATCATTGATGTAGAAGGTGATATCATGCGTTCCATTTCCGGCGAGATCCCATAATCCCTGGTCGATGAAGTAAGAGTTGTTCTCTGAAGGTGGCAGCACGCCAGGTAATGGTACCGGGGTGGAGTTTACACCGGTTCCATCGATCTCGTACCAGAGATAATCGCCCCTCCCACTTGTAATCGTGATGTTGAATAGTGGTGCTGGGGCACTATATAGCTCGTTTTCGAGGGGTGCAACGAATGAGAATTCAGGGGCATCCCACCAAATGGGAAGGATATCCACCGGATTGGCTGAACCTGAAATCGAGTGCCCTTGTTCCCCAATGCCATCATCATCCGCATCCTCCCCGGCATACGTTATCCAATAATTCCCCGTCTCCGTGGCGTTATAGAAAGAGTTGGATAATCCAATCGAATCGTCAGCAGCTTCTTGTCCATTGCCAAGGAACTGGTTGCCGAAAATCGTGTTAAACCCAGATGTACCGCTCAGGTACAAACCATAATTTACGTTCCCCTGGAACGTGTTATTCTTGATGATAGAATCATGGGTATCATCAATCAGCCACATTCCGTTATTCGAGGCGTTATATAGAAAGTTACCAATAACGAGGGTTTCCACGGACCGCTGAAGGTAAATTCCATTGGTGATATCCCAAACCAGGTTCTGGCCCACTATGCAGGTATCGCTATCTAATACCATGCACCCAACCAGTGAATCATGAACCTTGTTTCCCGTAACGTTGCAAGAAATGGAATATTCGATGAAAATGGTATAAAAGCCCGCATTTGACACGTTATTTGCATCCACGAACGCGTTATTCGAGTTATAAATATAGATACCATGTGAGGTGATTGAAGCTACCTCGTTTTCGATGATAGAACAATTCCATGAATCATCGGATATTATGCCATTGGATGACATGTTCGTCACGGTGTTGTTGGTGATCATGCATTCGTCTCCCCCGGAAACGAGAATACCTTGGTGGCTGAATTTAACCACGTTATCATGGATCCAGGTTCCATTTGAGTAATCGATATGCATCGATGTATCCATAGCATCCGTGATATTATTCCCCTTCACCTCGATGTCGATGCAATCAAACATGTATATCCCGTACTGGTTATCACCGCTCATGATGTTATTGCTCATGACGATTGCCGAGCTATTATTCGCGTAAATCCCTGCTCCATTATTATCTTCGAGGAGGTTGAAACGGAGTTCCCCATTCGTGGTGTTGTCCAAGGCGATCCCGCCGTTGTAGTTTGATGGGAGCGAGCCACCGGCAGAAGTATTCAAGGTGCAGTTTTCGATGATGAAGTTAACTCTAGAGTTGCTCACGTGAATACAACTCCCGATGCCACCTGCGTCTATCACGAGGTCCTTGATCATATATGGATCTGATGAATTTCCAGATCCCGATAACCATGTACGAGTTTTTGCCCATTCCCAATTATTTGAGGCGGTATCATCGATATAAATCGCGCTTCCATTAAACCCGTCCTCATATATTGGCAGGTAATCAATGCCTGGACCAGAACCAGATATATTGAGAGCTATATCCCCGATACCATCATCATCTGCATCTGGGCCCCCATAAGCCCACCACACGTTACCAATTTCCGTGTTATTCCAGAAATTGCTATTATTGTTGTTCGTTTCGTAAGCGCTAGCTACGCCTTGAGCTCTCCAGAAAGTATTGTTCCAAAAGGTATTATTAACGTTATTGCTCCACAAGTTGATGTTGTATAAATCATTATCATTCAGGTAGTTTCCCGTGAAATTATTTCCGTAACAATTAAACAAGTCGATGCCATGGTGCCCGGTAGGTCCTGGATCTCCATTCCACTGGATAACGTTATTGATTACCTCGCAATACCACATCCCCGTGAAGTCGATACCGTTGTTGGATGTGTGATTTTCAACGGTATTATCCTTGAATACCCCGAAGTCGCACGATTGGGTTCCAATCCCATATCCCCCATTATCGAATATTGTATTCGCTGTTACGTTCAGGTAATCACAATGACTCAAGGTGATGCCAGTTTGGGTGTTATTGCTAATAATATTATTAGAGATCGTCATTTCATGGCTGAAAAACCCCACGATTCCATACACGGAACTGTACCCTTCGAATCCATTATTCAATACCGTGTTATTTCTAATGGTTCCATTATGTGCGAGATACACCTCTATACCCGCGGAATAGATACCAGACCCGCTTGAATTGAATACCGTGCAGTTTTCTATGGTGAAGAAGGCGGTAGAATCTTCAATGTATATGCCCTCGCTCGCATTTCTACCATTTACCATCAAGTCGGCAATCCGGTAAGGATTGTCGCGAGTGCCATTCCCATCGCACCACCAACGGGTTGAAGCATATTCCCATGTCAATCCATTCACCCCATCACCATCGATGGCTATGGGGCCACCATCGTAAGTTAGATTCGTCTCGGTGAGCGGCATGTAATCGGCTACATGATCAATCTCGGTGATATTGTACGGGGTATCTCCCACACCATCACCGTCTCCATCGGCGCCTCCATAGTCTCCCCAGTAATTACCTGCATTCGAAAGATTCCACCTGTTATCCGTGGGGTAGATTTGGTCTTGTTCGTATGCATTGAGATTGCTCCCAGAGACGATATTTTTATAAACCGTGTTATTGAATGAATAATCACTCCCACCGAATATCAGGCAGATGCCATATTCCGTGTTGTTTATTGCGTGATTCTTGGATACCAGGTTATCACTGGCCCCACGCAAGCAAATACCTCGGTAGTTATTATTACTAGCGTTGTTACTATAAATTACATTCCCATCAGAATATGACGAGCATAAAATGCCTGACCACGTGTTATTCCGCAAGCTGTTATAGCTAATCTCGCCGAAATCTGCACGGTAAGTTTCAATTCCATCAAGGTTGTCCCGGATGTCATTCCCAGTAATGCAGAATTCCCTTGCTCTCGTGATTTGTATACCATTTTCGCTGTTGTTGTAGATATTGTTTTCTATAATTTGGTTACCGACATTGTATTCAGGTTGAGATGGTTCGCCCAAGGAATAATATCCGTGCCTTTGGTTATTATATAGCGTGTTATTGGCAATGATGTTCCAGCTACAATTGTTATAGATGAAAATCCCGTATTCAAAGCCACTTGCAGTATTTTGAGTGAGAATGTTATAATGACTCCCATTCATCAGGTGTATCCCATAGTTATCTACCTCGTTTGTCTGGAACGTGTTATTGTGAACTATCCCATTTGAGACGTTTGTCAAGCGTATGCCAGCGCTCCCAGATCCATTCGCGCCGATGCCGAATAAAGTACAGTTTTGTATGATAAAGTAAGCGTTGGATTGGGAGATTTGAATGCAACTTGTTAGGTTTTGTCCATCGATCTCGTAATTTTCTATGATGTACGGGTTTTCCCTCGACCCGTTTCCCGTGCAAATTCCTTGCAGGACAGCATTTGTCCAGTTCTCTCCCGTGATCTCGATGGTTACATGGGGAATGCTTGGTTCAATATTCCTTTGCATGTAAGTACTAAAATCGCGTGTTGATGATTCATGAAATCCATGGAAGAGAAATAATCCTGCCAGCATGAGCATGATCCCTGCAGGCTGTTTTAACTTTTTATTCATTAGGACGCACCTTTCGTTACTAGAAAAGACTACCTTTCCAAGGATATATAATCGTATCGGATTCTTAGCAGGATGAAGCAGACTATTTATATGGTTGAAATCTTGCATCGTGAAATGAACATGACGAGCAATAACTTGGTTCAAGGAAAAAAAGAATAAGTGAAATAATTCACAGGGCCGATGGCCCTGCAACCGGTTCCTCCTTCCTTCGTCTCTTCTTTCCAGGAATCCACTCAATGAATCCCTCCGGTTCATGGAGCACGCTCCGAATTTTCATTCGATCAGCGCTGGTGGATCCTCTCGAAAGGACCAAGACCATCATCCACTCGAATGAACCCTTGAAACCACCTTTCTCCCAGCTCCATGCTATGAAATGCCAGAACCAGAAGACGCAGAAAAGAACCACGAGAACCTGCCACCCGTTAAGCCCTCCATCAAAGACTGGCCATCCTGCTATTTCGAAGATCGCTAATGGAACCACCGTGAAATATTGCAGTGTCCAAAGTGTTAGAGATATCATCCCGAATCTCCTGAAGATTAACGTGTGCTTGATGAAGATTTGCTTGTTAGTTTTCTTCCTGAAATCGATCAGGTAGATCATCAGGATGAGTGAAAATACCTCGCTCCCCAGAATCAAGGTGTGCCACCCGATGCTTTTTGCCCTTGCTATTTCGAAATCTTGGGTCTCGGTGGAATTCAATAAAATCCCGTACAAGATCCCGGAGAGAACGATAATTCCTGCGGCAATCGCGGTGCGCTTGATGAATTCCGGCGTGATGGTTTTTTCATTGATATTCATAGCAACGATCAGTCCCACCGCAGCACACATGAACATCGGAACAAGGGGAAAAACGCGCCCAATAATGGGACTCAAGAATATGAATAGCAGGTTTTTCCAAAAACCCCTTTCAATGTAATTACCAGGCCATTCAGTAGGGGTGTTATTTGGCACGAAACTGTCACCATAATCTAGCCCTTCCAGCCAAGAACGAATGAACGGATGAGCAGCAGCAATGAGGATGATGATGGCTATCATGATGTATGTCATCGTGGATTGGGCAATATCCATCCTGAGAAAAAGCAGATATAGGATACTGGTGACAATGATGGAAACGCCGATGCAATGCAAGATATTGGAAAGGAAAAATGAATTCACCATTTTCTCTGAAAGAATGATATCATCATCAAATAAGCCTTCGAGGAGATTCCCAAGGAATCCTTCAGATATGAAGCCAAATACATACACTAAACCACCTCGGATGGTTTGCGTGCCAAGAACCTTTCTAAACACCATTTTCTCGTGGATACCTCTAGACACGAGCTTGTGCCATTGACGATGGACTGAGATGCAATTCCCCACGGCGGAGATCATGACAAATAATCCGCTAAAATTTCCGAAAAAGGTGATGACCACTCCAAGGACGATCAATGGTACCCCTACGGATATGGGGTTGCCTTCTAGTAGGTTTTTTAGGTCGGCTTCCAAGATATCAGTGGTTTCCTCAAACACGATACCCAGAACGTGAATCAAGACAACTCCAATAATGGCAATACCACGTAAGAGATCTAGCGTGAGAACCCGTTTCATGTGTTTTTACCTCGTGAAATGCTCTTTTATATTTCAAGATTGGAATTCAAAAAGGTTAAGGTGGCGAGCTAAATCCTTTTAAACAAGAATCGCATTAGGGGGCATAATCATGATACACTCACTTTTCATTATCGATCACGGGATCGCCATATTCACCCACCACTTCAAGAATGAAACCGCCATCGACGCGCAATTGCTATCCGGGTTCCTTTCGGCCATTGGATCATTCGCCCAGGAAACCTTTCAAACTGGATTGCAAACCATTCATATCAGGAATGGCGAGAAGATGAATTTTTACGTGGAACAGGATCATGGATTGATCTTCTGCGCGATCAGCAACGAGAAGGATAATAACAAACTCCTGTTGAAAATTTTGAAGCAAATCTCGGAAGCATTCATCGATGAAAAGGGAGAGGTGTTTACCTCTCCATCTCGCTCGGATATTGCCAAGTACAAGGATTTCAGCGATACTCTTGAAAAGATCATGAGGGGAAGGGCGACCCCCAGAAATGCTGGGATGATCATTCTTGGCTTGGTACTGGGATTGATCGTGTTATTCGTTTCATTCTTCATATTTCTCATCATCATCGATATACTTACCTTGCCTGAGAATTACATCATCATGGTCGCCATTTACTTCCTGACGGGATTCATGCTCTTGAGTAGCTGGATTGCAGGTTTCTTTGCAGGTAACCAGATGATAGGCCTTTATGCGGGGATTGTATTCTTCGCCATTTTCGTTGTGGGCATCTTCCTCTTCTTGAAGGTCCTGTTATTATACATTGTAATGTTCGGTCCTTTCACGTTCCTTGCTTGCGTTACAGGAGGCTATTGGGGTGGCGCCAAGGGGGACATGAAAAAGTTATATCCCATTCAAGATCGATCAAATCCAAGGAAGGAAGCTCCCACTGTTTCCAACCAGTAAGGGAGCGTGGAAATCTGAAATTCAATGTGCCGTGATTTCAGGCTTTTCCCTTACGCATAGAAAAAGAATGGGGAACCATGAAAAGTCCCCGTGGGAATGTTAATTTAATCGTTTAGCTGGAATTCCACGGTTCCCTTCAAGGAGAGCCTGTAACGGTATTTCAAGGTGCCCCCGCCCGTGTATTCCTGTACCTCTTCCTCGTACTTGCCATCGGGGAAGCCCTCTTCATCCCAAGTGGTCTTCAGCCACGTGAACGCGCCATCTAGGTCCTTTTCTTTTACCAAGTCCCTGTTCACGTCTTTCTCTGTGATCCAATCCCGTTCCTTGGCTTCAAAGGAGACAATTTCCTTGCCGTCCTTGGTGATCTCGATGGGAGTCATGGAATATTGTGCCCAATCCATTTTCACGGTCTTCCCGCTTATCTCGGTAATCTCGAACTTCATGTCAAGCATGTCTCCAGGTCGGACCATGCCGCGCATCTCGCACGTGATCTTGGTGAGGTTACCCGAATCTGCAATCCAATCGTCCAAATACACCATCACGTGAGCATAGCTCAACATGCCGTGCTGGATGACGCCCTTCAACTTGCTTAAGACGGCAGCAGTATCAGACATGTGGATCGCATTGGTGTCTTTCGAGGCTTTCCCGTACTCCTTGATGGCGTCCCTTGTCATGGGTCCCACGGATGCCGTGATTTCCTGCCCTTCCGATAAGTCTGCGATTTTTACCATTTTAGAACCCTCCTTGCCTGCAGATGGCCGTGATTCGAGTTTTCAACACGATTTCATCATTCTCGTTCGTGGTTTCACAGTTAGCCACTAGGAATAGCATTCCATCCTTGATGAATACTTCATCCAGTTTTCCATTGGTGAGGAGTTTCTCACCATCCTTCAGGTGAACATCGGTGAATTCGTAATCCTGTCCAGCGTGAACAACAAACAATGGATTCAAGATCAACTTGATCTCTTCACCATCAGGCCCTTCTATTGCCACATCTGCCAAGCCGAGAAGTGCCTTGACAACGATCGTCCCAACATACGAGGGATGCTCAACGGGATCCTCCTTATCCAAGTACTTTTCTTGAGTCGTCCCGATAGCCTTGGCATATTTCACGAGTCGCTTGTTCCTGATTTTGGTTTTGACGGGATCTATGCGTACTTCTTGAAATTTTTCCAGTATTTCCGGGGTTAATCTCTCACTCATGTTAGTCATCTCCTCCATCAAATCAAGATGCGGTGCTTATCAAGTAATGATTTGCGGTACCGCCATCTTTCTTCTCAAGAGCATTGTATCGAGTAATACGGTCAACCATATAAAAAGATCGAATACCGTTTCAAATTCCTGTTTATCAATGGAAATACAGGACTTATTAATGGTCCTCGGTTCTTTTATCCCATGAGTAGAGTATACAATTTCCTCAAGGCAACCAAGGGCGCGGTGATACCTCCCGTCGTGACATGGCTTGACTCGAATGGTAGCGTGGATCTCGATGCCATGACCGCTCATGCTGATTGGTTATTGAGAAATGGTGCCAGTGGCATTTTCGTTCTTGGTTCCACTGGGGAATTTCCCTACTTGACCTTTGACCAGAAAAGGAGAATAATCGAGGGCATGGTGAGCCATGTTGGTCCAGATATACCGGTGATTGCGGGAATTTCATCCATGTCCTTGGAAAATGCCATGCGTCTTGGTAAGGTCGCTATCGAGCTTGGGGCTTCAGGTCTCATGGCTATTGTTCCCGAGTTCTTTCCTTTAAAGCCTGGTGACGTGGAAAGGTACTACCGGGCTCTTTCAATGGGCATTAATGGGAATTCAGGGAAGGATACACCATTGATCTTGTATTACATGCCCTTAGTTTCGTCCTTCAAGCTTGAACCACGGCTCATTTTCCAACTCGCGAAAGAGAAGGTAATCCACGGGATCAAGTACACTGGATTTAAAACCGAGTATATGAAGGAATTGAAGGATATGCTTGATAAGGATTACACGGTCCAGTGTAATACGTTCGTGGGTACCGATGCCTGCCTGCTTGATTGCTTGAAGGGCGGGATCGCCATTGATGGGGCAATCATGGGAAGCTTGAACCTCTTTCCTGGGTTCTACAAGGCATTATTGCAATCATACACCGAAAAACCAAGAAATGAGGCAAAATGCAATGCTTTAGCAAAAACCGTTCCCATCATCGTCGAATTATTCTCGATGGAACTACGGGAGCTTCCCGTGCTCGTGAAAGAGACCCTGCGTCTTGGAAATCTTCCCTTCGCGAAAAATACCGCGGTATCACAACCACTTCCCTCGATGTCGACTAGGACCAAGGATAAAATAGTTCAAGCATTGGATAAATTGAAGACGAAGGGCATAGAGCTATAAGTCCATGGTAGCCTGAATTGCTCATTAACACCACGGCCACTCGAGCCGTTCGTTACAAATCAAGAGTGAACTCATGATGGATTCCATGAACGGTTGGCACGGGCAGCTATATCGCGTTGATCTCTCTGGACATTCCTTCAAGCGGGAAGATATTCCACACTACGTCTTGGAAAGGTACCTTGGTGGAAGGGGCTTGGGTGCTAAATACCTCAAGGATGAAGTGCATCCAAGCACGGACCCTTTCGACAAGGGAAACAAGATAATATATGCAACTGGCCCGATCACGGGCACCAGCATTCCTACTAGCGGTAGGTTCTCGGTGACTTCAAAATCCCCCCTCACTGGAACGATTTTCGATTGCAATGCTGGCGGTACCTTCGGCCCAGCCTTGAAATCCTGCGGTATAGATGCGGTTATACTGGAGGGTAAAGCCCCCGAACCACTATTCCTGAAAATAACCCCCGATGCAGTGGAATTTCACGATGCCGTAGATGCATGGGGAAAAACTATCCCTGGAACTACCCGCTATCTCAAGGAACATCACGGTAAAAAGGTGAAGGTATCTTGCATTGGACCCGCGGGTGAGAACCGGGTGATGTTCGCGAATATAATGAACGATTACCATCATGCTCTCGGCAGGGGTGGATTGGGGGCCATTATGGGTTCAAAACAATTGAAAGCAATCATGGTTGATGCTGGAGAACGGGATCAAAGGAAACAAGCGGGCGTGGCAGATCCCGATATGCTAAAGGTCGTGATCAAGGAAATCAACAAGAGGATAAACGCAAGCCCGGTTACCGGGAAGGGAATGCGGTTATTCGGCACCGCGCAGCTCGTGAACCTGATAAACTCCATGGGTTTATTCCCAATTCGAAATTTCCAATCAGCAACCGATCCTAGGGCAGACAATTTATCAGGAGAAACCATCAGGGAGGAGATCATGGTTTCCAAGACTGCCTGTTATGCCTGTTCCATTGCCTGTGGCCGCATGACCCGCACGTCCACCGGTCGTGAGGGAAAAGGTCCAGAATATGAATCAGATTGGGCACTTGGAGCAGATTGCGGCATATTCGATCTCGAAGCAGTCACCGAAGCGAACTACGATTGCAATGAGATGGGGCTAGACACCATTTCATGCGGGGCTACCATTGCCTGTGCCATGGAATTAAACCAAGACGGGAGATTACCGGATGAATGGAGCGAGATCCGGTTTGGTAATGCAAACGCGCTACAGGAAGCGATACACAAGATCGTGAGCAAAACTGGTATTGGTGCCGATCTTGCAATGGGATCAAGACGCCTTGCTTCCAAGTTTGGAGCCCCAGGCGTTGCCATGCAGGTAAAGGGATTGGAAATCCCGGCATACGATCCCAGGGGCGCGTTTGGCATGGCTCTCGCATACGCCACTTCCAACCGGGGTGCTTGCCACTTGCGGGCATACACGGTTGGTGCGGAGCTACTTGGATTGCCGAAGATGTTTAACAGATTTTCATTTTCGGATAAACCTGATTTGGTTGTTACCCTCCAAAATATGAACGCGTTCTTTGACTCATTAGTGGCATGCAAATTCACCGGGATGGGTGTTCCTGATGATTACTACGCGCGTGCCCTGTCGGCGGTGCTCGGAAGTGAGGTCTCCGTTACTGATGCAGAAATCATTGGAGAACGGGTCTATAACCTTGAAAGGCATTACAATGCGATGATTGGATTCACCAGGGAAGACGACACGCTCCCACCACGCTTCTCCGAACCCTTGGTTGAAGGCCCCTCTGCAGGTAAGATCCCCCCGCTGGCACTAATGCTCGACATGTATTATGGCATCAGGAATTGGGATGTGCACGGCATCCCAACCACCGAAAAATTAAAGGAACTTGGAATAAGTGCAGGTGAAATATGAATGAACCAAGAAACGGAAGCATCATTGCAATCCAGCAAGATCATTGAAGAAATCTATCCATTATTCAAGAAATTCGGAGATCTCTTGAGAGAACGTGGTTACAACTCTGCTAGTTCTGGAAATATTAGCACCAAGCGAGGTTCCAAGATGTATATCACCAGGAGGGGTTCCATGAAGGGGGCTCTAGAACTCAGCGACATCATTGAGACCTCGTTGGATAATGTCGATACGGGAATCGTCTTGGCATCAACTGAAACCTACATACATCGAAATATCCTGCTCCAGACCCCTGCACTCGCAACCATGCATTGTCATCCCCCCAATACCGTTGCGCTTTCCATGTATTACACTGAAGTCCTCTGCCAGGATAACATCATACCCATTGACGTTGAGGGTCACTACATCTTAAAGAATATCCCCATCATCACCCTTGAAAAACCCACCGGGTCGAAAGAAATGGAAGAAAAGATACCAGAAGCCTTGAAAAATTACAATATAATGATCTTGCGAGGCCACGGGGTGTTTGCTCGGGGGACTAACTTGGAGGAGGCCTACAATTGGATCACCGTGTGCGAGGAAGCAGCAATTATCATTTTCAAGTGCTTGCAACTCGGGATGGATATCAAGTCGTTGCAGGGACAATATTCCCGCTGGTGAACCCCTAAATTCGAGTTTTTTGCCCAATATCACTAACCTGTATGTATATATAGCCGGCTTGGCGTCATTATATCGCGCTTGGGTGAAATATCCCAAGCATATAAGAAAATCGAGAAAGGAATCAGAAAACGGGTTGCATGAGCATGTTACAAATTTTTTCAAATTACGTCGGTTGGATTATTGCTGGCATTATCATCACGGTAGCCGTGATTGTTCTTTCGGTGCTGCTATCTGGGTTCAAGATCATGCTAGAATACGAGCGACTTGTGATTTTTCGCTTTGGACGCTATAAGCGCACCGTCGGGCCTGGTTGGGTGTGGATCGCTCCTGCCATAGAGAAGGGCGTCAAGGTGGACCTTCGTATTGTTACCGAGGATATTCCCAGGCAGGAAATCATCACGAAGGATAATATTCCGGTCTTGGCAAATACCGTGGTATATTTCAAGGTGGAGAAGCCTGAAGACGCGGTCATAAAGATATCGAACTACCGGTTCGCGGTTCGCGAGTACACGCAGGCAGCATTGCGGGACGTGGTGGGGAATATGGAACTGGATGAGGTGCTCCAAGAGCGTGAGAAGATCGCGGGAAACATCAGGGCGATCGTCGATGCAGAAACTGACGAGTGGGGCATCGATATCAAGTCCATCAAGATACAGGAAATTGAATTACCCGCCGAAATGAAGCGAGCCATGGCAAAACAAGCTGAGGCGGAACGTGAGAAGCGAGCTGCGATTATCAAGTCCGAGGGTGAGCGCGATGCAGCAGAAAACCTGGCAACGGCTGCACGCATGCTTGCTACGGAACCGGGCGCGTTGCAGATCAGGACCTTGCAAACGATCCGGGACATTTCCACAGATCCGTCCGAGAAAATTGTCCTGTTCATGCCAGGAGGCTTCGACGCATTGTTAAAAAAACTAACGTGAGGGGGCACACCCTTGGATCTTGAAGAAATAAAGAGATTCATCCAGATTGCCTTCAATAATACTGCCGGACAAGTTAGGCGCCTGCTTCCGAACATTCCAAAGGACCGTAGGATCATCATCGAAGCAGGCACCCCTTTCATCAAGAGAGAGGGTATTGCTGGAGTTCGATTGATTCGCAGGTATTGGCCGGGTCTCGTGGTAGCCGACTTGAAGGTGCTTGATGGTGCGTACCAAGAAGTAATGTATGCCCGCGCGGCAGGAGCGAGCGCCGTCACGGCGGCGGGAAGCGCCCCCGTGGAAACCTTGGATATCTTCGTGGGGACCTGCAAGGCTGCAGGCATGTATTCAATGATCGACATGCTTGGCGTGGATAATCCCCTCAGGAAATTAATGGCTCTGAAAGCACGCCCGAATTTCGTCGTGATCCACAAGGGGCGTGACGAGGAGCGAAACCCGCGTTCCATGATACGCTACAAGGATATCAACAAGATACGTTCCAAGTATTCCACCCTGATATCCGTGGCGGGGGGTCTCGATGCGGAGAAGGTACGATCGGCATTCTTCAATGGTGCTGATGTAGCCATCCTGAACGTGGTGTTTGATAACTCTGGCATGACGAAAGGGCTGCCCCAAAATGCAAACATCAGGCCGATCATCACGGGTATCCTGAAAGAAATTGGAAAATGATCGAGTGATTAATTCATTTTCTGAATCAGTATTCCTTCAACTTTTTTTCTACATCCTTGAGTGTTCTGTGAAGTGCCTGGGCTATCTCCCTTGAGGATAATCCTTTATTGGCAAGTTCTTGGAGGTGATCGAGTTCTTGCGGGTTCCAAGGACCAATTCGTATGGAAAACATCTTTTTCCCGAGATCCATGTAGCTCGAACCTTGAATGGTTTCCTTGATAGAAGCATCAGCGCTTGAATTCTTCCTCGTTCTCACCCTGATGGTGGGTTCGTGGCTATCTGCGGCTGGTAAATCTTCTTTACCCCCCAAGAATGGTTTTGCCGTGGACTCCAAGTATTTCTCGAGTTTTTCTTGGAGTTCATGCAAGTTGGGAATGGTATCGTTCTTATATTGCACGAGATATGGCTCCACGATTTCCCCTATGGGATCGATCTGCCCATAATTCGTGTCGAGGGGTGCAAAGATCACCAGGATGAATGGTCGCTTGTCACCTCGCACCGTGGCGTCTTCCACCACATCGAAGAACACGATGGCGAGTTTCTTTATCCCTACCATTGGAATGTTGAAATTGATCTTTGAAAAGGCAACCCTGGCAAAAATCGATTGTGCTGAAATGTAACACCGGGTAACGAGCACTTCGGGACTATCATCGATGTTCTCTGATGTATCGGGAAACAGGGAATCGATGATCAAGGGGCCTTTTTCCTCGTCCCAATCCGCGAGAATTATTGGTGGTTTCATGGCAATCTTCACCGTTCCATCATATGGTACTTCATTTCAACATTTGGGATGCCGTTTCATTGAAGAGAATAAAATGTCGATCGCGGTGTTATGATCCGGAGAGCAACCACCGATGTGGATACCGTTGAAAGTCCTTGCCAAGTCCTTGGTGCAATTTCCAAAAAAGAATAACGTGCTGGTTGGATTCGATGCTTGGATCTTCTCTACCATTTCAGGTTCAACCTTACCCATGATCAGGTCGGCACGGGGATACCTTTCCTGGAATCGTGCAAATTCCTTGCGCAATTCAGGCACGAACATGATCTTCCTGAACGTGCGGGATAACGCCATTTGGCAGCCAGTACAACATGTTTCGTAGGTATGGCGGTAGATATTCCACATTTTCACCTCAACCTGGGGTCTTGCGAAAGGGGGATCTGCTGGTAGGAGAGGCTTGCTTCCTTGTGCCAATTGAACGGGAGCCTCATGGAGGTGTGTCACCTGCTGGACGGGAATGCCCATCACGGCACAGGCAGCATTGTCAACTTCCATCATGCTGGTGCCTGCAATGCACATCTTTAATCTTCTTACTTTAGTCTGCCCATCCGGTGCCGTGGCAGGCCCGATACCTTCCAAGGCTCTCGTGGCATCAATTAATGCAAGCTCAGGTTTCACGGCACGACCAAGCTCCATGATGCTCTCGTGCAAGGTCCCGTACTTCTTTCCAAGGTGAAAATTTTTCTTGTCTTGGAGGGTGAGCAATCCCTTCTGGTTTTTCAAGGAAAGGGTGACCATGGTATGCAGGTGGGTTTTCATCTTAGCGATGTTGATGTAAGAGCATGTCCTGCACAGTTTCGGCAGGAAGAGGTTTCCGAACTTCCACGGCACTTTCTCCCGTGCCACATCTTCCAAATTCACGAGTTTTACTTCGATCCCGTGGTTCCTTTGAAGGTTTTCCTGCATCTTTTCGTAGCCGGATTGTTTCAATAACCTTTCCCAATTTTTATCTATGGAGCTAAAATACGCCGACCCATCCCCGACGATGAACTCATCGATATCGTGTAATGCATCAAGGGCAAGGATTAAGCCGGATACTATTGCTGGATCCGTGTCCACGGCTTCCCTGGGACCAACAGCATCGACCATATTGGGCTTGATGAATACCTTTGATTTCCCCGGGGTGTATTGTAATTGTTTCAAGGCTTTCTCCATGATACCGGCAATCGATTTACCGGAACGGGTCGATGGAACATCGAATAGTGTTATCATGTGAATCTCGCACTGGAATATTATCCATCTTGGAAGGTTTTATAATTTTACAAGGATATCAATTCTCGAGTTGAGTCACGTTTATGAGGATCAATAGCAGAAGGAGGCATGAATCATGGAATCAGTAGGAAAGATCAAGGACATGTTCAAGCAGATGAGAGATCCAGTTAAACTTGTAGTATTCACGGACAAGGAAGAGATGTGCCCCGCGTGCAATGAAACCTTGGCGATTCTAGAATCGATCATGCAATACACGGATAAGATAATGTTACAGGAGATCTCCCTCATCTCCGAAAAGGAAGAGGCTGCGAAATATGGCGTCACCCGAGCCCCAACGATCATCTTCAAGGATTTCGGTATCAAGTACACTGGAGCCCCCATTGGCTTGGAAACGGCGCCCTTCATCCAAACCATCCTTATGGCTTCCACGGGGGAGACACCTCATGGTCCACTCGTGTCTAAGAAGCTGGAAAAAATCAAGCAAGAAGGCAACTTGATTGTTATTGTTACCCCAACGTGTCCCTATTGCGCGCAGGCAGTGCTATTGGAAAATAGCCTAGCGATAATATCTCCGAAGGTGAACGTGGAAATCGTGGAATCCTACGAGAACCCGGATATTGCCAGGAAATTCCAAGTAACGGGAGTACCCGTCACGATTGTAAACAGCAAGGAGAAGATAACTGGCATTCCAAATCTTGCCATCTTGATTAACAAGCTAGTTGCAGACGAATCGAACTTGGATCTAATGTATGGCTAGGGTTGAAGGTGTAGCACGCGCCTCGCATTGCCCGACATTATCTTCCTCACTTGCTTGTTGCTCAGTTCCATGTTCTTGAATATCTGCAAGTTTTGCTTGAGAATCTCGGTCCTGTATCCCCGTATGTTGCTATCGGTACCAAATAAAAGCCGTTCCACTCCACCTGCATCTAAAAAGCGCCTGTACACCTGTTCGAAAGAACTATCGTAAGGAAGGTACTTGATCCAAGATCCAGATCCAGAACAGTCGAAATGAATGTTTTGATTGATATCATGGTACATCAGGAACAGGCTTTCCCTTACAAAACCCGCGCCCATGTGCGCGATGATGAAATTGATTCCTGGGTAATCCCTGGCTGCTACCTGTATCCCAAATGGATTAATATATGCGACATCCGTGGTGGGTGCCATGGAGATACCATAATGGGAAAGCACGGTTAATCCGTGTTTTTCCATGAATTCATACGCGGGGTACATGCTTTTATCGTGCGGGTGAACATGATCTGCAGATGGATTGATCTTCACGCCCCGGATCCCGTGGTGCTTCACCGCATCCTTCAGGATTTCCAAGGATGCTTGAGGATCTTGCATGTCAAACCAGATGAATCCCACGATGCGATTTGGATGACGGGACAAGATGTGGTATATTGCCTCATGGAATCCCTTGAAAGGAAACCACACGATCTTGTTCACCCCATTATCATCAAGTGTTTTCACCCATGAATCGGAAAGGTTATCAAGATAATCCTGGTCACTTTTCGCTGCCCGGCCATCATTGAATTCAGGCACGTTGAACGTGTCGCTGAACTTCTGGTACCGTTTCTCATCCATGTCGGCTTTCATCAAATCGAGCATCGCAGGTGTGAAAAGGTGGTTATGCACGTCGATGATTTCCCCACGATAAAAGTCTTGAATATCCTGATCAATCTCGATCATCATGAGGTGCAGGTGTTTACCGGTACTTAAAAAGACTCGTGCTTGAAATGATAAAGATTTTGTAACTTACAATTTTTTTTAGGAAATAGAGTCTAACCAGATGAGGTCTAGACGCAAAATTCGATCTTTTGTCACCAAAATTTTCTTAGATTTTTTAGTGAAATTGATTGGAAAAACCCAACTTTTTAGGAGAAATGCTAAATCACATCCCGGATCACGCCCCGGTCTTCGAGAAAAAATTCTTGGGATGCTAAAGTAAGTAATGATGAGTTGTTGTTGAAATTGTCGGGAAAAGATTCAAGAATCGTGACCGGTAGATCCTTTCACTTTAAATGAAAAGTTAGAGAATTTTTTTTTCCATGGTATCACGG
>WJJB01000370.1 GCA_014729935.1 Candidatus Bathyarchaeota archaeon
ACAATAATCCCGGGAAGGTTCCTATCCTTGCCTACCGGGATCTGGATGTGCTCGAATTGCATCTGTGGTGACCGGGTCTCCACAGGGAACCTGTTAAAAGTCCCCATCTTTGCGATCACCCACAAGATAAGCACAGCCGTGAAGCCAAGGTACGCGATGGAGAGTAATAGACTTGGAAGCCATGGTTTTCCTGCAATGTGCCAGCCAATCATATCGCGCATGGCGCGTTGAATCCAAGCGGGAACCCAGAATCCCACGTGGGGCACCGTGAGAAGGAGAATGAGTCTTGTAACGAAATCCCTGAGGAAGGGACTCTCCCAGTTGATTCCCCTCACGTTTTCCTGGTCGCTGGTAGGCATTCCATCGATTCAACTCCGTTTGCTCATTTGCTGGTACTCCAAATCCAATTTTTGGTGGATCCTGATGCTAAAGAATCCGGCGATCACTGCTTCTTGGCTCAAACCCCCATGCCCGCCAAGTTCTAATAGCAATTGATCATCATCTTCCAATTTCAATATATCGCAGTTTTTCTTGAAGAAATCAACGGGAGCAATGTTATCATCTGCGCAATGCGCCAAGATGATTCGGCCCACGACATCCTCTGCTATATCTTCCTTTACATCCATCCCGCCGAACCCACATGTTAACAGAATGGTTTCTTCCTTGGCAGTTACGTGGATTGCTGGAACCACGGCATTGCCGAACGCAACCAAGATCAAGTTCTTCCCCGTGTCATCTGCGAGAATATCGAGATCTTGTTGAAGCAGTTTGATGAAGTGAGCCAGTTGCTCACTTGAGAAGCTATCTTGCGGTTTTTCCATGCACGCTGTAGGAAATCCCTGCAAGGCAAAATGAGCGCACCAGTGCTCGTATTCCGGGTAGGTGCTCGTTGATCCGGGAAGCACGATAAGCCCTGGTAGTTGATTTGGGTAGCTGAAATCACGCGAAGAGTACAAGTGCACTTTCATTGAATGATCGTTGGCAACCAAGTTGCACACGTCGTGATTCAAGTTGGATGTGGGAACCACACCCCATCTTGGAGTACGTTTCATCCTGACGATGGCTGCCACGAAGATGGCGATTAATGCCAGTATCGTGCAAACAGCAATCCAGAAGACTACTATCATGATGTCCCTCACTATACAACCGCTTTCAACGTGGTCGTAAATCCAAGATTCGCTTTTCCTTCAATTGCGTTTCCATGCCAAGAGATCTAGAGATCTCGTCCGCAGTCATCACGTTGACCTGATTTGGAGTTATCTCCATTTCTCGTTTCACGTGTGCCATTAATTCCCTCTTGAATTTTGATTCATTGAATTTTCGTTTCTTGCGCGGGCTCACGTTTATGATAAGCTCATCTATCATGGATTCGCCTTGCTTGAGGATCACTTGCCACTCGTCGACGTCCTCGAAGGTGGGCATGACGGAATAGAATTGATTCAAGTCGATCAGCGTTCCCTTCACCTTGTCGAACTGGACATCCTTCACTTCTGATCTCCTGCTAATCATTGACGAAATACGAGGAACCGTGCGCCCGCACCAGGGGCATTTTTCATAGATGATGCCTCCATCCGCGATATCTCCCGTCCTGTAATTCATGACGATAGTTCCCCGCCCTCCAAGTGCTGTCCACACGAGCTCACCCCGTTCACCAGGCCCGACGCGTTCACCAGTCTTTGGATCGATGCAATACCAAAATTCGAGGTCCGGGTAGGTATGGTACCCGGTGAGCTCGCCATCCACGCCATCAGGATGTGGGCACTCCAGCGGGGCAACCCTGGATTCGGTGAAGCCGTAAGCAGCACAAATCCTGGTGTCATTTGCATTCATGTTTTGCAATAGGGAACCGATCCGTTTCCTGAAGGTCCGTGTGCACCTGTCACCCCCCGTGATAAGTAACCTGATATCCGACAAGAACCGTTCTGATCCAAGTGCGGTCTTAAACACGTGGTACATGTACCCTGGCACTCCAACGAAAACGCTTCCCTTCAAGGAGTACGTGATATTCATGATTTTCTGCGTTCCTAAAATTTTCCCTCCACCGGTATGTATCGCGGTAAGTCGGTTTCCTGTTGTTGCATAATAAACAAGCCAAAATGCTAAATGAGGTGAATATGGAAAGGAATTGACGATCACATCTTTTTTAGTCATACCAGTAACTTCCATAACTCGCCTGGCAACCACTGCCATGATATTATCCAAGTCCCAATTGGTGTACCAAAATGGCGTGGAAAAGGATGTTCTTCCGGTGGTCGCGATCATGAATCTTGGCTGGTATGCTGGATCCTCCACCTTTTGCATCAGGAAATAGGAGGGCTTGAACGGGTTATCATCAGTGGGGGCAATATCCTTCTTCTCGGTAAAGGGGAAATTTTTAACAAAATCATCCACTGAATTGATATCTGCTGGATTTATGTCGTTTTCCTTCATGAGTTTCTTGTATGCAGGATGGTATTTTGCTACTTCCTGCACCATGGTGCGTATTTTCTTGTCCTGTAACTCTTGCTGGTCTTCCCAAGATAATGTGTCCCAATTATTCACGGCATGAGTCATGAGATTCTCCTCCCTCAATTCATTGATGCTGAAAATGGTTCCGTTCTTCCACCCACTAATCGATTTCCTCTGGCGTGAGCTTCCGCAATTTCTTTGATTTACATTTCTTGTTTGGACATTTCATTCTTTTCTTCTTGGCGCATTTCAAGCAGACAATGCGCAAGCATTCTTGGCAAACGAGCAGATAGTTGTCTCCTGAAACTGGTTGGTGACCACTGAGTAGGAATCCGCATTCAGTACATGATTTCAAGGTATACAGTCTCCATGGGAATGTTGGTTGCCATGAATCATTCTTTTTCGCCGGGAAAGAAAGAAAGCAAGAAGGTGTCAAGCCACCAGTTCAAACCCGTCCTCTTCACCACATTTTGGACACTTGAGGTTTTCTATGTCTTCGGAATCAAATTCCTCGCCACAATTAGAACATTTCCACGGCATGGTCGATCATTCTTGGATTAGTTTCGTCTTTTTGTCAGGTGAAGGCTCCAACAATATGATCAAGTTATCTCCTAAGATTTATATAATTTACAACGGGAAGAGAAGATGATGAATTTGTTATTATTCCCAAAGTCTTGAAAGAGGAAATATAGGTATCATTTTCAGCACCGAATCATGTTTGCTGTTGTCAACATTTTTTATTCGTGTTAGAGAATACTAGTCATAGATACCGGATTATTTGGAAACAAGCAGGTTAAGTGATGCTTTCTTGCCTCTCCGAGTCTTTCCATACGGTATTATGAAAAACACATTTACTCAATCACCACCTAACATAATCACTCGTGACTGAAACATGCCAGCGACATATCAAAAACTACTCGTGGTTGATCCTGAAAAGTGCACTGGTTGCGAGGTATGCGAAACTGCATGCACCATGGCTCATGAAGGTAAGTACATTGCAGCTAATGCGCGCATACAACGCATCAGGATAGAACCCGTAATCAATTACGCCATGAG
>WJJB01000371.1 GCA_014729935.1 Candidatus Bathyarchaeota archaeon
AAATTTACAGCGAGAAATTACGGGAATTACGCCTGATCCCCGATAAGATCGAGGTAATGCGGGATGCCGTTCAAGAGAAGGCTCGAAGGATAGCGAAATACCTAAAATTCTTGGAAAAGGCATTCGTTCTAGGTGCAGGCCCGGATGTGGCAACAGCAATGGAGGGCGCGCTCAAGCTGAAAGAAGGCGCCCGCGTGGTAGCACAAGGATATTCAACACCCGAATTCGCCCACGGCCCACTTACTCTTGCAGACAGGGAGAACCTGGTAATTGCCATCGTTCCCCCGGTAGATGACGAGCGAGAGCGTGATGTCATGAGAATCATCCAGAAAGTGAAGCAACAAGGTGCTAGCGTGCTCGTGATCATTTCGAAGGGAGATGATCTGCCCGTGGAAGTTGATTTCAGGATAGATATCCCACGAAGCTTGGTGGAATTCAATCCGATGTTGTCAATTGTTCCGATACAATACCTCGTGCTGGAGATAGCTTTGCAAAAGGGATTAAATCCAGATAAACCAGAATGGCTTACCAAGGTGGCTAGAATTTAAGCCTCAGGTTTCCTGGGGCTATCAAGGATGATTTTTCCATTAAATTTATAGTGAACTGGGCAATGCTTCACGGGAACTTTAACATCATGAGGATGATTTACCATGGCTAACGAGATAACAAAAATCAAGGGAAGATGGATTCTTGACTCCCGGGGTAATCCAACTGTTGAAGCCGACCTGTGGGCAGGAGATGTATTCGCTCGTGCAGCAGTTCCAAGCGGCGCATCTACGGGGGACGCAGAGGCACTTGAATTACGTGATGGCGGTAAAAATTTCATGGGAAAGCATGTTTTGAAGGCAGTTGCCAACATCAATGATAAGATCGCTCCCAAGTTGGCAGGAATGCGAGTTGCTAATCAAGAAGCCCTCGATTTCGCCATGCTGGACTTGGATGGAACCGAGACGAAATCAAACCTCGGGGCAAACGCCATCCTCGCTGTATCACTTGCTGCGGCAAAAGCAGCAGCAAAAGTGGAAGAGAAACCTTTATTCCAATATATTTATGAAATCAGCCACCAACACGATGATCTAGGAAAATATCTTTTACCAGTTCCTGCTAGCAACGTTCTCAACGGTGGAAAACACGCGGGAACAGCCCTTGCAATCCAAGAATTCATGATCCTGCCGATCGGTGCAAAAACTTTCCCGGAAGCCTTGCAGATGGTCGTGGAAACCTATCACAATCTTAAAGGTATTCTCAAGGACAAGTATGGAAAGAGCTCCATAAATGTTGGAGATGAAGGTGGATTTGCCCCTAACCTGAAAACCACCAATGAAACCTTGGATATCATCGTGGAAGCCATCGAGAAGGCGGGATACACGGACAAGATAATCCTCGGGATGGATGCCGCAGCCAGCGAGTTCTTCGAGGATGGCAAGTATCATGTAGATGGGACAGAGAAATCCCCCGATGAGATGGTGGATTATTACCTGGATATCATTAAATCCTATCCCCTTCGCAGTTTGGAAGATCCCTTCGATGAGGACGACTTTGATAGTTTCGCAGCACTCACTGCCAAGATTCCCGACGGGGTCAATATCGTGGACGACGATCTCACCGTGACCAACGTTCACAGGTTGCAAAAAGCGATAGACATGAAGGCAGGTAATGCTTTACTCTTGAAAGTGAATCAAATTGGTTCACTTACTGAGGCGATTGCCGCGGCGACCCTTTCCTTCCAGAATGACTTTTCCGTGATGGTTTCCCATCGTTCGGGTGAAACTTGCGACAACACAATTGCAGATATCGCCGTGGGATTATGCACGGGCTTCATCAAGACCGGTGCTCCATGCAGGAGTGACAGGAACTCGAAATACAATCAACTCTTGAGGATCAACGAGATTCTTGGAGAAAAAGCACGATATCCAAAGAATTTCACTTCCTACAAGGATTTCCAGTGACTCAACCACTTCCGGGAGCAATCCGGAGAATATCCACTTCGATTTCTTTTTTCTCCTTTACTTGAAAATCGTACAGCCTAGGTAGGATCAGCTTGGTGCTGTACATGTCTGTTACATTCCATCCTTGTTTCCCGATTTTCTCTTTCAGGTACTGGCGGTTTTTCTCGTTCTTGAGATGCAATGAATAGATTACGCATACATAGGGAATTTCCATGGCTGCTTTCAGGAATGCAAGATCGGGTGTTTTTCCTTGAATGCCAAAAGGAGGATTGAGCAAAACCGTGAACTTTCTTGAAAGGTGGTTGCCTTCGCTGGCATCATGAAACCCATTCCCTTTTTTTTGCAATACACGCACAGGTACATCCCTGAACGGCTGGTGCAATGCATCCGCGAGAATGAAATGCATCTTGGGCTCCAAGTTCAGCTTTGAAGCATTCTTTGCTGCTATCTCCATGGCATCCCCGTCTACTTCCACGCATACTGCACGCGTTGCTCCAAAGAAGAATGAAGCAAAGGAAAGTTGCCCGGTTCCTGAACACATGTCAAGCACGATCCTTCCATTCAAGTCGCCGTGCATTGCTCCAGCGATGAACGCGAGCTCGATGGCGGTTGCCCCATCGGTTTCGTATTGCTCGAGCTCGACCTTGGCAATACCCGGCTTGAACCCTTGAAGGGATTCCATGATTCCTACTATCTCGTGACGCCTAATCGGAAGTCACCGTGCCTTTGCATTTCACCACGCGCTTGTTAACTTTAGGGGGAAATCTTATTTTAGAGTTTACATTTAAAGTACTCGAGTGAACGAAAGGCATACGCAGGTTAGATTCATGGCAAAAGCGCAGGAAAAAGTCGTGGTCGGCGATAAACTAGGTGTGATTGAAGAGTTTCTCCCCGGTCCCGGCACCTATGAGCAGGATGGTAATATCCTTGCCTCGGTTTGTGGTATCAAGATAGTCAACAGGAATAAACTGGAAGTATGGGTTAAACCCTTCAAGCCAAAGGATGATTCACCGAAACCAGGAGACATAATCATAGCAGAAGTTGTATACTTGAGAAATCAAAGTATTGCAACCAATATCTTCAAGGTGGGAGATCGATTCTTGTTTGATTCCTATCGTGGCACATTGCACGTTTCGAAAATGTCGGAAACCTACATCAAGAATGTAGAGGATGGATTCAGGGTCACGGACATCATCCGTGCAAAGATTGTTGAGCAAAAATTCACGGAATATGAGCTTACAACCCGTGGAAGGAACTTGGGGGTTATTTTCGCCGAGTGCGTGTTCTGTGGGCATGAATTGAAGCGCACGAGCAACAAGCTGGAATGCCCGAGATGCAAATATCCAAATTCCCGCAAGTTCGCCAGCGATTATGGCAATGTGAAAGAACGAATCTTGAACTTGTGATCCCTCCAAATTTTTTTACCGTTCATGGAAAAGAAGTGCACTCGCATGGCTCGTCTTGGTAGAAAGAAGCTTTTTATCCCGTTCGATACATCTCCTGGCATTCTTGATGCCATCCAGAAGATCAAGGAGAAGGTAAGAGTAAAAATGGTTCTCAAGATGCATAGAAGTGATTCCTTGGAGATTGACATCCGGGGCTCGAAAGAAGATGTGCGGATTGCCATGGAAAAGATAAAGGAAATACTACGTGAAGAGCAGATATCTTGACGATAATCGTATTAAAGGCGCGCTCATGATATTTAATTGCTGAAGATTACAACCATTACGATAGTTGATTATTCACCATGTCAGATGAAAACAAGGAATTCGATCTTGATGCTGAGCGGGAAGATGCCGAAGAAAGCGAGACAGGCGATGAGAACTTGGAAGACGCCATCTTGGAGGAAATCGAGGCATTGGAAGAGGGTGAAGGAATCCTAGAAGAAAGCGACTTGCTGGATTTCAAGGTGCCGTTAACTGCCGAGGATCGAATGTCCGACGAAGAAAAGGAAGCACGTTCTAAAAGGCTTTTATTCGTGAAGGAGGGTGGCATAATCACTGATGATCAAGCCAATCTCATCATTACCGAAGAGAGCCACGGTTTTTGTAACTCGATCAAGCGATACTTGTTGAAGAGCGAACATGTACTATTTGCCTCTTACAAGAAGATATTTTACGAGGATCCCACCATGTTCATCAACACTGATGGAAAGATCAACGCGATGGACGCGGTCATCGAGGCATCCGACAAGCTCTACACGGATCTTACCGAATTCGAGAACCAGTTCACCACTGCCAATAAAAAATTCAAATAAACTTTCCAAGTAGCGCGATCTTCGATGGACTTCATTGCTTCAAAAATTTCGAGTTATGTAGAAGCCATCAATAGCAAGGCCATGTCCAAGATCGGCGATGCATTGGTTAATCTCGTGTTTTCTCTCGCCCAGGCACGGTATTCCTATTTTTCGAGTAATATCCTCGATTTCAAGGGCACACCGAAAGTATCTGCCAAGATCCTGAAACAAGCTGCAACCATTGCCAAGGAAACACACGGCGTGGAGATTCCTGTAAAGGGTGATGCACACGCCATAGCCGATGCCGTTGAAGCACTGGTTGCCTTTGGATGGGTGAAGAAATATATTGATATTCAAGAGTGCGTGGATATCCTTGCTGAACGATTGCGTGAACGGGAGCCAGGAAAAGTGGCACAATGGAACAAGGCATATAGCATAGGATTCGCCATGATCATCCGATTGATTTTTGATCGATGCTAACTAGTGCACCGTGATTTAGCTCCCTTGTCCAGATTGCATTAATTTCCAGGAAGAGGGTGATGCGAACCCTTTACCATCATTCCCCGGAAAATAGTGAAAATTATGGAAGGCAAGTGCTTCTTGGATTTTCGTCAAGTTTTGACTAGCTCCTCGGTAACATCCCTAATATCCGCGTTATCCCTATCCATTGCTGCATCTTGGCGATTCTCATCATGCTTTTCATTTTCCTTGAGCCAGTTAGCTACTTTATCCTCGGTGATCTTGTAACCCATCTTCGGGCCAATATACATGATTGCAGCCATGATTATTGGCAGTATCAGGTACCAGATCCAAAGGGCGTCCAAGGTACCTGGACTTTGGGCTTGGGGATCAACACCTTCTATCCAACCAACACTCGCCAATATCCAGAGGGCAAGAGCATGACCAATGGCATCTCCCGTCTTGTTGAAAAATGTCTGGATGGCATATGAAGCAGCTTCATTTCGAATTCCCAGCTTGTATTGCCCGTATTCGATGCAATCCGCCGTGAACATGGGTCGAAGGATGCTTGTGACCACCAAGGTTGCAATTCTTAATCCCAAGAAAGCCACGAGCACGATCGGAAAACTTTTCGGGATGAAGAATGCTGGAATTGACAACCCAATAGTTGCCAGCATGGAATACTCGAGAAATCGTTTCTTGCCAAGTTTCTTGACTATCCTCGTGGCATAGCCACCAAGAAGGCAAATCCCGAAAAGAGTGAATATCGCCGCGATCTCTGCAAAATAACGATTCATTAACACGCCATCAGCCACGAAACTACCGAATGTGTTCGCTGCATTAAGGAACGCTTGTGAAGCATATAGGGCCATGATTAGCAAGTGTTGCCCGTTACGTGGTATTTGCTTCAACATGTCAATGAAGGAAACTGGTTGTTCCTCGACCACGTGATGGCGCTCCTTCACGAAGAATGCTTGGGGAATCATGCAGGCTACTGCGATGATTGCCACCACCAATCGAACATAACCCCACGAAATCTCACTCACTTCATCACCGCCCCAGATGAGCATGATGCCAACCCCGAACACGGTGCCGAGCATGCTTCCGATTTGTGTAAGGGAAAGTACGAGGGTTCTCTCTTCCTCGTTGGTGGTCATTGAAGTTGCCACGGAGAATGCAGGAATTTCGCTCATGCTATATGAAATATCCCATGCCACGTAGGTAATTACCAGGTAGAGTGTTTTAACAACCATGCTCCCATCCTGGGGAATAGTAAACATGGTAAAAGTCGTGATGGGTACGAGCACGGCAGTGAGATTCATCCAGAATTTATATTTCCCCCACTTGTTGATACGCACCCGTTGCATCAATACACCCAAGATCGGATCATTGACGGCGTCGAATAGTCTTACAACCAGAACCACGAGAACCACTTTGCTTGGATCCATCGAAAGGTGATGGACGAAATAGATTGCCCATACTGCTTCAATGATGAAATAAACGGCATTTTGCCCCGCGAAATAAAAATTATAAGTCCACCGTTCCGCGGAAGTTGTTTGTTTGTTGCTAGCCATGATTTCTTCAATGGGATGCCATAGAAAAAACCTATTTAGGGAGAATATAGCAACAATATAGAGCATATAGTAGATGGGCGGATCTGGGGGAAATCACATAGAGCCCTCTTCGGGAATGAATAAGAATGTTCCTTAGAAGGAGCCTGCAATGATTAAATGGCCGACCCATTCCCGGGGTGCCCATTGGTTGAATTCGAGCCTGGCAATGGGAAATATAATGAATAACCCTTCGATAATGACGATAATGGCGTAAGCTCCTCGCTTATCACTCCATTCGTCCATCTTGAATCAAGGATGAAGGGATTGGAAAAAGGAGGGACCCACCTTGAAATTTCGAGAGGGCCAAGCATAAGTATATTAAGAATTAGTTTGAGCAAATAATGACTGATCCATGAAAGGGGTTATATACCATGATATCAATCCAGCAACCCAAGGACTTGATTGCCATTGCGGTTCATAACATCCTATCATATCGTGCAAATGATCCAACATATCTATCGCTTGTCACACGTTGGAAGAGAAAAATCATTATCATCTTGGAACCGTTCTATCCTTTGGCAATTATTTTCGATAATGGTGCAATCACGTTTCAAAAGAAGGAAGATACTGGTGCGGACCTTATTATTCGCCTGAGCATCGAAACCATGTTGGATCTTGCCTTTGGCCGGATGAATCTCTTGAAAGCCCTGGTTTCGAGGAAGCTCAAAATCAAGAAGCTATACAAGATCCCCACCCTCATTCGATTTTACCGGGTATTCTTCCAAACCGTGAAAATGATGGCTGTCGATCCAAATACCGACCATTTTACAATCTTCGAATCACGGAAAGTCGAGGTGGTGTAACATCACGGGATCAGGAACAGGGCAAGCACAGCACCACGGAACCATCCCGATGGAAGAACTAAAGGAAAAATTGTCCACTATTTTTGGAAAAGACCGGGTTACTTCAAATCAAGTCGATCTATACCCGTACTCGTATGACATGACCGAGTGTTCCCCCGGCATGCCGGATTTCGTGGTGATTCCTGAAAATAATCAACAGCTTGTCCAGCTCGTTTCCTTGGCAAATGAATGCAAAATACCGCTTATACCATATATATCCGGCAATAATGTAGGCGGTTTGACCATTCCTCACCACGGGGGAATCATTATCGATTTCGGCAAGAAAATGAACCGCATTCTTCACGTGAACGAGGACATGATGTATGCTTTACTGGAACCAGGTGTCACTTTCGGCCAGTTAAAAAAATACTTGGATAATAACCATTCAAACCTTCGATATAGTTATCCATTTGCCCCACCATATGCCAGCGTCGTTGGTAATGCCATTTTAAGCGGAATGAATAATTTATCATGCAAAATCGGTTCCATGGGCGATTCGATAAATGGTCTCGAAGTCATTACCGGAATGGGGGAAATCGCCCGGATCGGCTCCTGTTTTTATGGAAAGGAGCATTCTGACCCGGGATCATGGTGGTGCAGGTATCCAATGCCAGATCTACTTGGTCTCTTCGTGAACTGGCAAGGCATGACGGGGCTAGTCACTAAATGCGCTGTCCAGCTTTGGCCAAATCCCCGCATTCAAAAATGTTACATGGTTATCATGTTTGGTCTCACGGATATCGTGGACGTGTTACAGGAGGTGGGTCGTTCTGAAATCGTGGATGATATCTCCGCGGTAAATACTGAAGTCATAAAAATGACGTGTGAAATCCCCGAACCCGTGAAAATACCCGGTGAACCAGATTTCGCAGCAATCTTGCCCATCACTGCCAAGACAGAGAAAATGATGCAGGCAAAAGAGGAAATTCTTCATCAGGTGGTTGATGAAATGCGGGAAAAGGGAATCCAGATTCTCTTGATTGATTTTCTTGAATTTGCCAAGATCTTCAATCTTCGCGTGAGGTGTTACCATGATCTACCTGCAGTTATTCTTTCACTCGTTGAATATTCTGGACTTACGTGGTTTGGAAGTTATGCGCCGATGCATGAGATGAAATTGCTTATACAGAAAGTTTACTCGATTTTCAATGAGCATGGAATCCCTCCCTTCATTTACATGAAAAGCATGAAAAGTGGGCATTATGCAATTTTCCGGCCCATCATTCGTTACAAGAAATTCAAGGAGGAGAAAAAAGTTCACATGTTGCTAGAGGAAATTGCGGAAACGTGCATCAACCTTGGATGCATTCCTTATAAAACCCCTGCGTGGATGACAGAGAAAATGCGCAAAGTGATCAATCCAGGATGGTTGCAGCTCTTCGAGAGAATAAAAAAATGCATGGATCCTAACAATATCTTCAATCCGGGGAGGTGGAACACGTGAATGGTAGGCCGGACTTAACCAATGTACAAGTGAATGGAAGGGAATACCTTGAAATGGCCTTTAACAGGTGTATCAAGTGTTCCACGTGCAAGTATAGCTACAAGCTCTTCGATCAATCTTGCCCTTCAGGTGAAAAGTTCCTATTCGAATCATACTGGGCATCAGGACGAATCAGGATAGCCAAGGGACTTGTTAATGGTGATTTAGCATGGAATGACAAGTTGATCGATCCCATTTTTGCCTGCACGACCTGTGGGGCTTGCGCTGCTTCATGTCAAGCCCCGCATGCAGATTTCATCGTTGATATCATCGAATCTTTGAGGGAATTAACTGTAAAGCATGTAGGTCCTGGACCACATCAAGAAAAGATTAAGGAAAGGACGAGGGTACACAAAAATCCATACGGGGAAGATAATTCAGATAATCGTGCATTGAAAACCAAGCATGGATTACCAGACAAGGCAGAATGGGTGTATTTCATCGGATGCACTTCCAATTACCGCCGGAAAAGGGTACGTGATGCCACACTTTCTTTCCTAAAAAAAATTGATATTGGTTTCACATTGGTGGATGAATATTGTTGCTCGAGCCCTCTCCTCCGAACAGGCCAGGTAGAAATTGTTGAAGAGCTCATGCACCACAATATCCAAGTGATTAACGATGCCGGAGCCACAAAGGTCGTAACCTCGTGTGCAGGATGTTTCCGGACACTCTGCAAAGATTATGAGAAATTTAACATGGAAAAACGATTCGAGGTATATCACTTAACGGATCTGGTTGCAGATTTGCTTCAAAAGGGTAAATTAGAGTTTAAATCAAGCATTTCCAAGCAAATTACCTATCACGATCCATGCCATCTTGGACGGCACATGAATTCATTTGAAACTCCCCGGTTGATCATTCAAAGCTTGCCTGGTGTCAACCTCGTGGAGATGCGTCGCAACCGGCAACACGCGTGGTGTTGCGGGGCAGGGGGTGGAGTGAAAATCGCATATCCAGACTGGAGTGTCGAAGTGGCAAGGGAACGGTTGGAAGAAGCGAAGGAAACGGGTGCATCGATAGTCACATCCACCTGCCCTTTTTGTAAAACCAACTTGGAAGATGCAAACAAGCAATTCTCGATGGGATTCCAAATCATGGATCTTGTCGAAATTTTGGATAATTTAGAATTAAACGTCAAGAAATGATATGGCTTGTGGTATTGAGGCATGGTCCGATATTCTCAAAAAATATCGTGAACGAAATGGTATGAAATATTCCTTGGGGGATTATACGCTTTTAAATTGATTCGATATCCCTGTACTTCTTCTTCTTTTCAAACAAATGGGATAAATCCATGATTATTGCAACATGGAGCTTTTTTAGGGCTGATATTTAACGAAAATACAAGGAAAAGCCACTTTCGTAAAAGAGATCAATCATTTCATTTATATGCCCCACAGGTAAAGTAATAGCGAGCAAGCAATTGAACCGAAGGAATGGTGCGCCTTGTTGCCTTCCTTCACTTTGGGAAGATGTTGTGAAAAGGGGCATGAATTCCCTCCATGTATCGAGCATGGGATATCATGGTGGTTCGATTGATACTCGAGAATCCCTGGTGGCTGTGCTACAAATCCACCAGATCAATGAATAAAGCAACACTATCCAAGAGAGGAAGAATAAGATGGTAACGGAATTGAAAGATGGCACGCGAGTGCACGTTGGATTCCTTTTCAAGCATAATGCAATGTTTCCATATTTTGGAATGAACGGGGAAGCCAGGCGTGATTTCCTTCTTGATAAATTGAAGAAGGAGGTTGATGGAATTGAGTTCGTCGGTGGCGATATCATTTCTGACATTGAGGAAATCGAGGATGTGGAAGACGAAGAAGATATTGATGGAATATTGGTGTATGTTATAACTTCAACCATCTGGCCCTTTCCGATATGGAGCCTGCGGAAGGATGCAGACGTGGATATCTATCGGAAGAAACCCATGGTGGTTGCCACTGATTTCTTGGGTGGGTTTTACCCTGTCGTGGACTTCAACCAATTCGCCAGGGATAATAACCTTCCCGTGATCACGGTCCAATCCTCGGACTTCAATGACATCAAGAAGGCCCTGCACAAGATCAAGGTTATCCACTCGATGAAGCAATCCAAGATCCTTTCGGTTGGTCTAAAGGAACCCCCAGAAGGTTCTGGTTTATGGGTGCAAGAATTGATAAATGGGGAACCCATGATTTCTTGGCGAACCGATCCGGAAGGATACAAGAGTGCAGTGAAGAGCGTCTTCGGCCCCGAGATCAATTACATGAGCGCGGAAGATTTCAAGGGGAAATATTACGACGTGATCCCCGATATGGAGGTTGAAGCCGAGGCAGATGATTGGATCAATGGCGCCATGAAAGTTCAAGTCCGAAATAGGGATTGGGTTAATCGAATGGCCCGCATGTACCTTTCCATGAAAAAAGCCGCGGAAGAAGATAAGTTTGATGCGATACAAATGGATTGTCGGACGGCCCCTGCTCAAACCATAATGGAGATACCCATGAAAGAACGTGGTATCGAGCTTTATGGATTCGAGAAACCTGCTTGGGAATTCCTTAAGAAAATCGGCGCCATTCCCACGTTCCCCTGTGGTGCTAATGGTAGGCTCACCAGTGAGGGAATTCCATCGGTTGGGGAA
>WJJB01000372.1 GCA_014729935.1 Candidatus Bathyarchaeota archaeon
CATCAACACCTTTCCCACCTTCGGTATGATTTCTCACTGTTTCCACGATATCATCATCTTCTTCAACTTTAATGGCGATATCTGCCCCCAAGGCACTTGCCACATCGAGCCTGTCTCTTTTCAAGTCTGTAGAGATGACCCTGGCGCCTTTCATCTTGGATAAGAAAACATACATCAATCCTATCGGTCCTGCACCATTGATAACTATAGTATCTCCTAGCTTGATTCCAGTCCGTTCAATACCATGAACCACGCAAGCCAAGGGTTCCATCAATGCCATGTGCTTCATTGGGACCCCCTCGGGGATTGTAAAGGTATTTTTTTTCACGATTGCTGCAGGAATTTTAATATATTCGGCGAAGGTCCCCCATAACCACGTGAGATTCTCGCATAATGAGAATTCGGACCGCTTGCAATGAAAACAATACCCACACGGTGCGGAATTTGCCGATACCACCTTATCTCCTTTATCGAACCTTGTAACGCCCTCCCCGACCTCAACTACAGTACCAGCATACTCATGTCCAAAGATATGTATGGCTTGGGAATATGGTGTCTTCTTTTTTGGTCCCCGCTTGAAAGTCTTGGCATCAGTTCCGCAGGTAAGTGCAATATTGATTTTAATTAGCAATTCACCTGGGTTAACTTGGGGAACGGGTACGTCTTCAAGAACAACTTTCCTGATATCTTTGAATATTGCTGCTTTCATCGTACTATTCATGGATGCTCATTCTCCTTGCCCCTGCATGCATGGAAACCTTGCGGTGCAGGCAGTTGATCCAAGTATCGGGGGAATATAAGACGCGATGAAACCTGCTAGGGAAAGGGAAATTTTTTGAAGAATGCAGGTTTAGCGACATTCACGAGGTTCTTGCATGTCGCTTTGAACCATGGTTCCTTCTCTTCACTACGATATGCAGGTTCCTGCAATGATCGAATTTGCAAGGAATGATCTTGTTATGAAGGTATGCGCCTATGCAGGAGCGGGGAAATTCACCATCGAGGAGCGAGAGGTACCTGAAATTACCGCGCGCGAAATACTCGTTAAAACGAAAGTGGTTGGCGTATGTGGTACCGACGTTCATAAGGCAATTCACCAAACTGTACCTGAAGGAACCGTTCTTGGTCATGAAATAAGTGGGGTGGTTGAACGTGTTGGTGAAAACGTTCTCCAATTCAAGCCAGGGGATAAGGTCGCCATCCAGCACCATGCGCCATGCATGAGTTGCAAAACGTGCCTGCATGGGCATCATAGCCTCTGTGATCAATACCTCGAGACGAATGTCATCCCAGGTGGTTTCTCAGAATACATCCGCATCATGCCTGAAAACGTGAAACACACCGTGAAGAGAATGCCAGATAATGTGGATTTCGTTGAAGGTGCGTTCATGGAACCACTTTCATGTTGCCTTCGAGGGTTTGGCAAGCTCGATCCATTACCTGGTGATAATTTCTTGATCCTTGGTTTGGGGCCCATCGGAATGTTATTTTGCCAGATCGCCAAGGCTTTTAACGCGAATTGCGTCACGGGAATTGAAATTGATCCATTCAGGTTGCAATTTGCAAAGAATACGCTAGGGATTAATCATGCCTTTAATCCAAAGATGGATTCGTGGGATTCCTTTGCGGTTGACAAGGATATTGAAGATTTCGATCACATAATCATTACTGTTGGTAAGGGAAGCGTGTACCAGGGAACATTCGATCACGTGGCTCGCGGCACTAAGGTCCTTTTCTTTGCAGAGTGTCCACCCAACCAAGAAATCATCTTGGATCCAAACATGGTGTACAAGCACGAGCTCGTGTTGTTGGGAAGTTACTCATCTGCTCCCCGCTACCTTACCATGGCCATGGATCTCATTTCTAATGGCTCGATCGCAGTGCGCCCATTGGTAACCCATATTTTTCCTCCAGAGGAGATTGGTAAGGCGATTTCATTGGCAAAAACAGCTAGGGAGTCGCTTAAAGTCATGATTCAATTCCAAGATTAATAGTCATGGTTTTGATTTATGGTTGTGTCTTGGCTTTCTTTCGTCAGATTTATCTTTCTGGATTCGAAAATACCTCTAGAACTGTGAATGCTCATCCATCACGATGATTCCACGCTCCCGGCTACTCCTACTCGGCAAGCGTTCGTGCATGTTACTGAACTGAATGATTCGACACTTTCATCATCTTCACTAATGCCGGGTTATCGCGATTATTAATTGAGAAATAGGTTCTAAGGGTAGGGGAATTCTCAAGTGGGCAATCTGCACGATTCAATTAAAAAACTTGCGATCTATCACGCGCAGGAATCATCTAATAATGATTTAATAGGTGGGAATAAATATGACGGGACAAGAATATAATATGCATTCAGGGACAAGTTCCAGTCCTTTCAGCCTGATACAAGGAAGCTTGTACCTTGGTATGCAGTACTTCATGTCGCGTGGTGCGTGCTAGGTGTTCACGTCTAAGACATTTACCGGAGGTGCCGCCTGATGCAACACACCAGCAACGGGAGGAGATTTGAAAATGCCAGGAAAGGAGATAAACCAGCCAGCGGGGAATGATGGGAAAGACTTCATAGATTTAATGATAGACGATATCATCGAAAGCGATCACACGGTCTTCAAGGATCGAGACGTACTATCCCCAGGATACATGCCTCCCGCGCCGAGTCACCGTGAATTGCAAATGAAGCAGTTGCTTGATTATTTCAAACCTTGTTTCAGGAATGAATCCCCTGCAAACTTGTTAGTTTATGGGAAAACGGGAACCGGAAAAACACTCGTCACTCGATTGATCGCGAAGAAGGTCTTGAAAAGATGCCAAGCACAGGAAATCACGGAGCCATTCATCGTGTACGTGAACGTGCAATTCACTCACACGAAATTCAAGGTACTCGTGAAAATTTGCAGCGATCTTGGCTTGGATATCCCGAAAATGGGTTTGTCCACGGACCACCTCATTAACCTACTCAAGAATACATTGAAGGAACAAGGGCGTGCTCTCATCGTCATCATTGATGAAATCGACCTCATGGTTCGATCGAAGGACAAAGATGACTTGCTTTACCTGCTCACGAGACTCTCGGAAAATGAGCCTGCAATCAAGATTTCCATCGTTGGCATTTCGAATGATCTCAGGTTCAAGACATTCTTGGGAATCCGGGTCCTATCAAGCCTGAACTCGAAGGAAATCGTGTTTCCACCATACCAGAGTGCAGAGCTTGAAACCATCCTCCTGAATCGGGCTACCCTTGCTTTCAAGGACGGGATGATCGATGATAATATCATAAAAGCTATTGCAGCTATAGCAGCAAGGGAACATGGGGATGCAAGGAAGGCGATCGCCTTGCTCAGGAGCGTTGGCGAGGTGGCAGACCAAGAACAAGCAACTTTCGTGGATGGACACCATATCCTCAAGGCGAGAGACAAGCTCGAATTCGACACTATAAAGAACTTCATTGGAACGCTTCCTGATAATTACAAGATTATCTTGATCGCCATTTC
>WJJB01000373.1 GCA_014729935.1 Candidatus Bathyarchaeota archaeon
GATGATGAGGATAAAGAAGAAGAATACGAGCTCACCAACGACCCTGTGGAATTTCCCAAGATGCAAGCGGAACTGTCCAAGAATGCAGCAGATGAGCTTGAAGAAGACTCCAAGTTATTCTCGTTGATTCAGCTTGAACCGGATGAATTCGTCTCGCAAATGGTCCGGATTCCAATCCTGAAGTTCAATGACGTGACAAGAGAGATAAAAACGATTAACGATTTCATGTCGGTTTCCAAGAATGCATACAAGCACCATTCCCTATACAATGACGATATTATCGAGGAAAATCTTGATTTCGCAAGTGCAGTTACCCGGTCACCCACCAGTGGGAAAGGGCTCGCGTTCGTGGTGGAAGCTGCTATTGCCTATGGGAAGAATATAAAGGTGCCCTCAAAGGCATCCGACGCGGTCTTCAGGTTCGTTAACAGAACCCCGAAGCTAAGGGATAATACCGATTGTGCCATTTGGAAAACAATCTCTATCGTGAACTGGAAAAACTACAAGTTGGACACGTTTGATAATGGCATTCCCAAAGGACCCGTTCGCGTGTTCGTTAATGTTTCAGGGCCTTTCGTGCACTTGATGTTCAAATCACAATCAAAACAGGCGTTAGCTGAAGACGACAACTTGATGAAGGAAATAAAGCTAGCATTGGAGCAGGTTGGCAGGAGATTACGCACTTACCTAACCAAGCGAGCGAAGCATCAAGAAAGGAAGAAACGTGCCTCTAAATTCCTCCAATTTGCACCATATATATCCCGTTCATTATTCAACATCCTCGATCGTGCAGGTTCCAGCCAAGATTTGGCAGAACCCGAGGAAATTGAAGAAAAACTGATTGGTTCGATTGGGAAGAAACCAATTGAAACAAAGGTGAATGCGGTGAGCTTGGATGTTGAACCAAAGACTTCCACCAAGCGCCTTGCACCGCCTGCCAAGAAATCCGAAAAACCAAAGGTTTCCAAGAAAAAGGAGCCCGAGAAACCAAAGGAAACCAAGGAAGACTCGAAAGCACAAGTTCAAAAAACTTTAGTCTCCAAAACACCTCCCAAGGAAACTAAATCGACGAAATCACCACCCAGTCCCAAAAAAACACCACCAGGGAAAAAGAGCGAACCAGAAAAGCCCGCCGGGCCCCTGAAGATCAACGAGGAAAACATTCTAAAACGTTTGCCCTCCGACAAACCTGTGAAGATCTCATACTTGATAAAAGCGCTTGGAATCAAGGATATCACCGATGCACGTTTCTTGGACATGAAATTGAAGATTCTCATGAAAAATGGGAGGGTTGAGCGGTCCAAGATCGAGGGGAAATCATATTTTCGCAAGATCGAGTGATGAATAATGTGTGCAAATAAGAAAACTCCCGAAGAGAAACGAAAGGAAAAGGTCATCAAGATCCTGCGCGAAGAATTCGAGAATCGACTGGAGAACAAGTCCGATAAAAATTACGAATTGCCGGATAACGTGCTTCCTGTTGAGGAGATTTCAACGGAGGAAGCATATGACCGAATATCTCAACTTGCTCGTAAATTATATGACTTGGTGATGAAAACCGGCAGGATAAGCCTCGATGTTCCATTACGAAGTTCAAGCAATATCATTTACGATGAACTTAATGATCTCTTACTTCTCGGGGAAAAGGTTAACACGAAGGTCTTTCATTCGCTAACCAGCGTTGAAGACATTACCAGGCTCATCAGGGTCATGGAAATAGTGCATGAATTATTGAAGAAACGAATGCATGGAACGAAACGTGAAATTTATTACTCGGATGTGAACCTATTTAAAAGTCAATCTAATTCAGATAATTGCATTGAGGATCTCTCCACGGTGCTTCACACCATCAGGAATTCAACTAACGTGGTTGCTTCTGCGAAAGGCACGGCAATTGGAAGACTCCGGATCAAGGATCAAAACGATATCATCGACTTGGAATCCATGGGATCGGGGGGGTGGAGCATCACGCCTTTCCTGGACAACGTTGAGATCGTTGAATCCGATGCCGAATTCATCCTGGTGGTGGAAAAGGATGCAGCACTTATCAGGCTCAGCGAGGCGAAATGGTGGAGGGACTACCCGTGCATCATATTTTCAGGGAAAGGCGCTGCAGACGTGGCAACGCGAATGTTCCTGAGAAGGGTCAACAAGGTTCTCAAGCTTCCAACCTTTTGCTTGGTAGATAGCGATCCATATGGGCATTACATATATTCTGTGTATCTCAGGGGAAGCAAACGTTTGAGCTATGAATCACCATTCTTGGCAACCAATGACATGAACCTTCTTGGTGTGCTCACCCGAGACCTAGATCAATACAAGGTACCTAAAGAGTGCAGGATCCCGATGAATAAAACAGACATCAAGCGCTGCAAGGAAATGCTAGAGGAGGATTTCATCAAATCCAACAAACCATGGCATGATGACCTCAATCTCATGTTGAAGAAAAAGGAAAAAGCCGAGATTCAAGCATTGAGTTCAAGGGGTTTCGAATACCTGACCGATGAATACCTGCCCACCAAGATAGAGACGCAGGATTGGATATGAGGTAAAATTATGGAAATATTTAGACTTAGCAATGGGATGATCGTGCAGATCATCTCGAAGGAAAAAATGGAACGATGGGACCCAGAAGTCCCGTTAATGTTTATAGATTATATCTTAGAGAAAAAGCTTGCGAGCTATGGTTCATCCAAGGATCAATCGAGGATCAGGAAATACTTGGATGATATACTCGAAAAGGTAGCTATCCCCAAGTTAACCGATGCTCTTGAATCGGAAGATGAAGAGGAACGACTGAGCGTGTCAGAACGCCTAGTCGAGGTGTCCAAGAATAACGCCGACAAGGTAAAACCCGTCTTGAAATTCTTGGAAAAAACCATGAAAAAAGAGAAAAGCAAAGACATAAAGGAAAACTTGGAAAAAGTAATCAAAAACCATGAAAAGCTCCTGAAGCGAAAGGAAAGGGCCGAGCGGAGGAAGAAAATGCGCCAACTGGATCAGGACTTGGTTGCGGGCAAAATATCTGCAGAAGAATATGGAAAGGCTCGCAAGGAATACCTTCAAGATGGCGACGACTCTGAAGAAGACGAAACATAATGGAGCGAATTCACAATGATATTCGGGATTTCCATCATCAACTCCTCGGGATTTCCATATTACACCAAGGATTACGTCATGGAGCCCAAAAATATCCCGCTGAAGATGCTATTTTTCGATTATTCCAAGAAACTCATCCAAACTAGCCGTGACTCCCAGTTTGAAATGATGGCAGGTCTCATCTCTGCCATTTTCAATTTTTCCAAAGCACTCAATAATTCAATAGGGGAACTCGTTTACATCAAGCCTGAATTCGAGATTGAAAACCTGTTGGATGGCGAGGAGGGAAGATGTGAAACGGGAACACTCGTAACGGTGAAGTGCGAGTCTTATTGCATCAAACAAGCCGTGAAAACAAAGCTGGATTACATATATCACCACGTGATAGCGCCCCTAGAACCCTTGAGTGACAAGACACGCCTTGCACCTTCAGAGGAAAAGCACATCCAAGAAATTTTGCTAAACCTGCCTGCAAAGCAATTGGTACGTTCCCATTCCAGGGAGCTGGAAAAATCCCTGACAGATTTCATCAAGGATAACAAAACATATGGCATTCAAGCCGTGAGCATTACAAGCGAGGACCTACTCCCACTCAAGACCGTGGGTATATCTACAGACGAGCTACAATTACTGCTTCGATCACTAGGAACGGTTCCCGCGGTAAACCCGCTTGATTGGAAATTCAGGCAGGCATGGACAAGGGAAAATGCCGCTTTAACCTTGGTCTTGATCAATTCGTCTTTCAACGTGGAATGCAATGATCTCAGCCAACCACTGTACTATATCATCATTTGTGAAGAAAATGCTGCATTAGGGGACCTTCCACGACATCTGTACCTGCAGCTTAACGAGATCCTGTATATTTAGGGATTCAGGAAGCCCTCGAGAAGAATTCGATGATTTCATTTCCCTTGATCTTAACGCATCGAGAAACATATCGTTTTAACACATCGGGATGTTCTTGGGTGACAAGAACGATGGTTTTCCCGTAAATCCTGTTTGCTTCTTGAAAAGATTTGAATAATTCTATTCGCCCATCACTATCCAAATTTTGTTCAGGTTCATCGGCAAAGATGACATCGCAATCCATCATGAGTGCTCGGGTGAGTAACGCGCGCTGTTGTTGCCCGACCGAACACGTGCGCGGGCTTTTATCGATAATACTTTGTATGTTAAAGCGCTTGACGTTTGCCATGAGCTTCTCATGTATCTCCTGCTCATCGCAATTCTTGATATAGGAGATATCACTATAGTGCGTTTCATTTGCCAAGAAAAAGGGAAGGAGTATATTTTCTCTTAACGTTAATTCGGGGAGTAATACCTGACTCTGGCTAACGAAACCGAAATTCGAGACTTTGCGATGGACCTTTCCCTTGAAGGGATTCATGATCCCACTCATGACCTTGAGAAGGCTTGTTTTCCCGCTGCCATTTGGGCCAGAAATTGATAAAAACTCTCCATCCTGAACATGCATGTCGATACCATCTAATGGCGTGAAAATGCGGCTCACGTTTGATTTCCGGGCCACAGATTTATCCAATCTATAGGAAATCGTCACGTTTTCTAATTTAATTACCCAGTTTTTCAATGTACTTGTCCACCTGAAGCAATTTCAATAAAAGAGATCCCAATACGAATAGAACGAGCAATAATCCAACCCAGCTTTCAAGCGTGATGAATGAATAGTAAAATAAATCATGGAAATCGAATGTCCATTCCACGAGCGTGTACTTGACGATATTCACGAAAATCGGTGCAAGAAATATGAAACCAAGAATACTACCCAAAGCATATCCTGTAGCGTCCTGAATCATCTGTTCTATATAGTAGTATTTCTTGATTGATTTCTTGGATAACTTGCAGATCTTGTCAAGAATGAATACCCGGTCCTCCTCACGGTATATTTCACGCTTCACGTTTTGATCGTTAAGCGCAATGAAGATGACAATAAAGACGACAATGATCAACACCATTATGGTAAGAAGCGTGGTAATTGCTCCTGTAATCGCCTTCTCGTAATTTATATCCAGGACTCCAGGAATATTATCGTGGGGTTTATTCACGAAGGAATCGTCCACTATGTAGGAAAAGATGCCAAAGGTTGCAGAGTTATTCAAGGTATCAAAGGTAATCACCTTGAAGTACACCTTGGTTCCATTGGTATATGGCGGGATTGATCCCATCCATATACCATTCCTTGTTTCCATGTCCGTTCCCTTGTATAGCATTTCCACGCTCATGTTAGTTTCAAATGTCCAGTCTTCGGAATAATAAATTGTCACGTTAAAAATGCCGGAAATATCAAATAAATTAATTTGTATGGTGTTATAATTCACAGATTTCGGTTTTTGATTGTATTGCAAATTCCTATTTTGCGGACCTATGTTATCATAATAATAGTTTCCCACGACAACGTGATAAAAATTCCCTCCATTATCGGACACGACGGTGCCTGAATCGAACGTTAGAGAGAAATTGAACTTGACAGTGCTCGAGTTAAGGGGAACCGGGATGGACACTACGAGAAACCCCTGTTCTAAAGTGCCGTTGAGCAGCGTGAAGTTCACCATCGTGAAATTCGTGGAATGATCGAAGGAAAACCATGCTGTCCCCGAAACGGATCCATTCGTGCTAAAGTTCACGTAAACCGATAAATTGGATCCTGGGTTCACGATCTGTTTATAATCAAATCCATGGACGAGGTAGGAAACCTTGTAAATGTGTAACAGCGTGTAGTTCATGTTTCCAATCAGATTTGTCGCCGTCACGTTGATTGTATTATTCCCTGCAATGAGTGGGATACCCGAGAAGTTTCCCGAAACAACATTTTGGAAGGACACGAGGGAGCCTCCCACGTCCATATTCTCAATGGTGATATTGCAGGATTCGGAGAAGTTACAACTAATCATGATGGAATCATTCACGATAGTCTCCAGCGCTTCAGTATCATTGATGGTGATCCAAGGATACGGTGAAAGAAGGAAATGGAAAGTCAAGTTGAAATTGTTACTCCCGCCATACCTATCCCATATCATGATATCCAAGTTGTACTGGCCATAAGATTGATTAAACTGGTAAAAAAGTGTAAAATTCCTAAAATAACTCGTGATGTTCCATGTCTTGTTGGTTGGACCTTCCAAGCGGACCAGTGCCGAGACGAATTCGTCAACCACGAAGTGCAGCCTGTCCAAGTGGTTAAAATTCACGCTCTCATTCAAGGGAAAAATATTCGTGATGTTGGGGGGTAGATCGTTGTAGGTGAGATTCAATTGACGTTCATACATATTGATAGTGCCATTATTATCCTGCTGCAAGATTATGGTGAGATTATTCAATCCAACTTGCAAATCTTGATCCAAGACGAATACGAAGAAATCCCTGTATGATTGCGTGGGGGAAATTTCCCCATTCAGGATAATGTACC
>WJJB01000374.1 GCA_014729935.1 Candidatus Bathyarchaeota archaeon
CGCTTCGCGCAGCCGTTTATCTCGCATCCTTAGGTTCCACCGGTCTTGAGCAGCTTGCAACTATCAATTACAAGAAGGCCAATCACTTGAGGACAGCCTTATCCAGGATAGATGGCTGGAGCCTCGTGAATATGCATCCCGTTTTCAATGAATTCGTCCTACACGGAACTCAAGATCAAGTCAGGAACGTCATCGATTCATGCAATCAAAAAGGGATACTCGGCCCCTTGGATCTTGGGGCATTCAATCAGGACTGGGAAGGGATGGTTTCCATGTGTGTCACGGAAATGAACGATTTGGATTCCATGAATGCATTGATAGATATATTCAGTGGGGCGAGTTCACCATGAAAACCATATTCAATCTGGACGCTCCCGGTCGTCATGCCACGCGTTTCAACCTGGAGGAGAAGATCATGGAATCCACCCCGCCCCTCCCAGAAAATCTTGCAAGGGATGGAAAAACGCTCTTGGGGATTCCCGATGTTCCAGAAGTGGAGTTGGTACGACATTTCATTGCACTCTCGCGAAAAAACTATGGCGTGGATAATGGCATGTATCCGCTAGGTTCTTGCACGATGAAATACAACCCGAAGATACACGAGATGCTCGCCAGCTTGGAAGGCTTTACTTCAATACATCCATACCAATTTTTGCAAGATAAAGAAAGCTGCGAGGGAATCATTGAAATAATGAACGAGCTCGCAAGCATGCTGGCAACCTTGACTGGCATGGACGCGTTTTCGCTCCAGCCTGCTTCTGGCGCGCATGGCGAGTTTACCGGCTTGCTCATCATGCGTGATTACCTGTTATCGACGCAGGAAGGAAATAAACTTCATAAAAACAAGATAATCGTTCCTGACACTGCGCACGGGACCAATCCAGCATCTGCAGCGGTCTGCCAATTCGAGATCATAGAATTGGAATCGGGAGATGATGGATTGATAGACTTGGGATACCTTGAAGCAGCCCTTGAACCTGGTGATGTTGCTGGGATCATGCTCACCAATCCCAACACGCTTGGATTATTTGAACAGGATATTTTACGAATAACGGAAATGGTCCATGATGCAGGTGGCTTATGCTATTATGATGGTGCGAATCTTAACGGGCTGTGTGGTCTCTGCCGGCCGGGAGATATGGGATTCGATATCGTGCACCTGAATCTCCACAAGACCTTTTCAACACCACATGGTGGAGGTGGTCCAGGCGCGGGTCCATTGGGGGTGAAAGCATTTCTAGCAGGGTTCCTGGTTGGATCCCAGGGAATGGATGGTATGGGAAATTGCAGTTTTGATCCCAAGCTTGAGGTTGACTCGAGAAACGTGAAGGTATTTCACGGTAATATCGGGGTGTTAATTCGTGCATATTGTTATTTGAAGAGCTTGGGTTTCGAAGGAATGCGAAAAAGCACCAAGTTTGCCGTTTTCAACGCGAATTACCTGAAAAAGCGCGTTGGAAATATTTTGAACATCCCATATGATGCTCGGTGCTATCACGAATTCGTGGCGAACGATGAGGGTTTTCCAAATGGAATAACCACGGAGGACATTGCCAAGCGCATGCTTGATCATGGCATCCATGCCCCAACGATCTATTTTCCCCTGATCGTGCATGGTGCCATGATGATAGAACCAACAGAAACCGAAGATTTGTCCAGGCTTGATGGATTCGTGCATGTTATGAAATCAATCAAGGAAGAAGCACGAGATAACCCGGATATGGTAAAAGACGCGCCTTCAACCACTCCCGTCAGCCGGCTGGACCAAGTAAAAGCAGCTCGCCATCCCGTGCTCACGGTTGATGATTTAAAAGAAATGGTAAAGGACGAGAAATAATCACAAAAAAGTTACTACATTCATGTGAACAAGGGTTCCCCGCCTTGGGATCGTCCTGTTTTCCTGCTAAGGAGCCTTTCTTTCATTTTCTCATAATAATTCATCATGTCATCAGTGATTGAAGCGTGAATATCTTCAAAGACTCCCAAGAAGTGCTTCATCCTTACTTCTTCTGCATGTATATCATCCCGGAGTGCCCGTATCGCCGCCTCCCGGCAAAAACCCTCGATATCTGCACCTGAAAAACCCTTTGTTTTCTTGGCAAGGTCATCCAAGTTGACATCTTCTGCCAACGGCATGCTTTTCGTGAAGATCTCCAAGATTTCCTTCCGTTCACGGTCTCCTGGCGGTGGAACGTAGGTTAACCTATCGAACCTTCCTGGCCTGATGATGGCGGGATCTAAGATGTCCGGACGATTCGTGGCAGCGATAATGACGATATCTCCTGTTTGCTGGATTCCGTCCAGCTCTGTTAAAAATTGGGAGATGATCCGCTCGGTAACACCGGAATCCCCGCTACGCATGCCCCTGAGGGGGACAATGGAATCGAATTCATCTAAGAAAATAATGCACGGAGATGCCGTTCTTGCTTTTCGAAATATTTCCCGGATCGCTTTTTCCGATTCTCCCACCCATTTGCTTAATACCTCGGGTCCTTTTACGGAAATGAAGTTTGCTTCACTTTCCGTTGCAACGGCTCTTGCTAGCAATGTCTTCCCACACCCTGGAGGCCCGAACAAGAGTATGCCTTTCGGGGGATTGATACCCATGCGTCGGAATGACTCGGGGTTCTTCAAGGGCCACTCCACCGCTTCCTTCAATTCTCCCTTGGTTTCTTCCAAGCCTCCCACCATGTCCCAATGCACCTTCGGTATCTCTATGAGCACCTCCCGGATGGCAGATGGTTGAATATTCTTTATTGCCTCACGGAAGTCATCCATGGTCACCACAATCGAGTCCAAGACTTCGGGATCGATGGAGTCGTCCTCCAAGTTAATCTTTGGAAGGTACCTCCTCAAGCAGCGCATGGCCGCCTCTCGACATAATGCAGCGAGATCTGCTCCAACGTAACCGTGGGTCGTGGTGGCAATGAGCTCCAAGTCTACTCTATCATTGTCATCGGTGCTTAAGGGCATGCCCCGGGTGTGTATCTGCAGGATTTCCATGCGCCCTCCAAAGGAAGGTATTTTAATCTCAATCTCGCGGTCGAAACGGCCAGGTCGACGAAGTGCTGGATCGATGGCATTGGGCCTGTTCGTCGCTCCAATGATGATCACCCTACCCCTGCCGTGCAGTCCATCCATGAGTGCAAGTAGCTGGGCAACCACGCGACGCTCGACTTCTCCCGTCACGTCTTCACGCTTGGGGGCGATGGCGTCTAACTCATCGATGAATAAGATACTTGGAGCATTTTCCTCAGCATCCTTGAACAAGGTTCTTAGTCTTTTTTCAGACTCGCCGTAAAACTTGCTCATTACTTCTGGTCCGTTGATAGATATGAAGTGTGCTTCAGACTCGTTTGCAACGGCTTTTGCAAGCAATGTTTTTCCACATCCTGGCGATCCCCGGAGCAATATACCTTTTGGGGGATCGATTCCCAGCTTCTTGAATAGGGCAGGATGTTTCAATGGAAGTTCGACCATCTCCCTGATGGATTGCACTTCTTCATCCAATCCCCCGATATCCTCATAGGTGATGATAGGAATTCCAGGGGCTTCCTCCTCTATTGGATTTTCAGAGATATGCAACGCGGTTGATTGATTGATGGTAACACTTTTGCCACTAGGCCTGGTGTTCACGATCATGAAACTGAATTCCCGGTTGATTCCTATCGAAATGAAAATGGTATCACCCTCCGTTACCGGGAGATTGAGCATCTTTCGTTTCACGAAACTCTCGAACCTGGAATCTGCCCGTAGTTTCGTGCTGGTTGGCGCAAGAACAACGCTCTTGGCAGGGATCTTATC
>WJJB01000375.1 GCA_014729935.1 Candidatus Bathyarchaeota archaeon
AATGTGCATCGCAAGGAATGTCACCGAGAACAAAAAATATGAAAAATTACTAGAAAATTCAACAAACCGTTACAAGCTAGCCACCAGTGCGGGAAAAGTTGGTGTTTGGGACTTTGATCAAGTCAAAGGTACCTTATTCATCGATCCCGTGATTTTCCAATTCTTGGGATACAATCACGAAGAAATTAAAGTAAATATCCGTGACTTGAAGCATATCATTCATCCTAACGATTGGGAAAGAGTGCACGAAACTATAACACGTGTTCAAGATGGCAAGATTTACAGGTTTCAAGAAAACGTGAGGATGTACCGTAAAAACGGTAAAACAGCTTGGTTCTGCATCCAAGGAAAACCATTACATGACGAAGATGAAAACATCACGAGGATAATTGGGACATTCATGGACATCACAAGACTAGTATTAACCGAGCAGAAACTCGTGGAATCGGAAGCAAAGTTCCGCGACGCTTTCACCCATTCCCCCTTGGGAATGGCTATGGTAGCAACGGATGGTAGGTTTCTATCCATAAATCAACGGTTTTGCGATTTACTCGGATATGGCGAGCAGGAATTGCTTCAATCTAGTTTCCAAGATATCACCCACAGGGACGACATGACCGAGAATGATTCAGCCCGCCAGGAACTGCTAGATGGAAAGATCGACGTTTACACGACCGAGAAGAGATACGTGAAAAAGGATGGGACTACCCTGTGGGCACGGTTATCGACCACGCTACACCGGGATACAGATGGAGCAGGTTTGTATTTTATATCCATTATTAGGGACATCACGGATAGGAAAAGAGCGGAAGGAATCGTTGAGGAGCTGGAACGCATGAAGGCAGAATTCTTGCAACGGGTTGCTCACGATCTCAAGAACCCGCTCGCGGTCCTGTATGGTTATACCTCCTTTCTTCAAGATCTTCAAAGAAAAGGGATCAAGAAGGACATTAAACCTTTTTTGGGGCAGATGGAAGCAAATTGCAATAAGCTCAAGAACATGATAGACAAGATATTGAAGAGCTCTAATATGGAATATATAGCCCTGAAACCAAGTTACGAAATACATGATTTGGGAATGATCATCAACGAATGCATCGAAAATATGTCGTCCTATGCAGCATCTCGTGAGCACGAGATCATTGTCGATCTGGGATCAAATCTCCAAGGGAAGATCGATAAAGCGAGCATCACCGATGCAATTAATAATCTTCTTTCCAACGCGATCAAGTACACGCCGGTGGGAGGACACGTGCACGTGAGAGCATTCAAGGAGAAACATTATATCACCATTAAAATTCAAGATAATGGTATTGGCATAACCCAAGGTGAACGTGAATTATTATTCAAGAAATTCAGCAAGATGGAAAGAGAAAACGTGGAACTAGATAATGAAATTGGTGGTTCAGGCTTGGGGCTGTTTATCGTTAAGAAAATCGTCGACCTTCACGGGGGTAGCGTTTATGTGGAATCCGAGGGAAGAAACAAGGGTTCCACCTTCACCATCTTGCTTCCCGAGGATCCGAGAAATATCAAGTGAATCCCCTCATCCATCCTCATTTCGGCCGTATCACGATCAATCGCAAAACCTCACCAGAATCATTCACCAAGCCATGGGAGTGACCTTTCCCACAGACGGAGATGTCCCCTTGGCGCATTTCCATTTCCTCACCATCAAGAATTAGCTTCCCCCTGCCACTTGCACAATAGTATATTTCTGGCTTCCTTTCATGCAAGTGCTCCCCGATGGAACTACCAGGAGGGATAATATCATCGTGCAAGAACCTGATTCCCTTGCACTTGTCTTGCTTGTCTAGCACCTTCGTTATTTCCACCATTCCAACACCGCCGTGCACTCCGGTTTCCTCGGAATGGTCCATTTGCTCCTTGTGTTTAAACATGGCAATCACTTACTTACATGTATTATCATTTCCTTGATGTATGCATGTCTCACGAACCTTTCAAGATCAAACCATCGATCCATTAATCCACAATCCTATCAGCACTAGTTCGGGTAAGCCATTTAAGCGTGAACCGGGCAAAGGTGATGGTCTCGTAGGCATCCTTCTTGCCATGCTCGAACAAGCACCCGATGGTGCCGTCGGAAAGAACCGCCAAGCAGGAGTAAGCAAACCACCCGGCGCACAAGATACGCTTAACCGGCCATGTTTTTCCCTCATCGTAACTCATTCGGATGGTTCCCTTCATCCTGCGGCTCTTCGATGCGGGATTTGAGAACAATAACCTGCTTTCCTGTCCATCAATGGGATCCGAGTACCTGATGATGCTTGCTTGGCATTGGGGCTCGATGAGCACTGGATCTTCTTGCAACGGGGTCCAAGTCTCACCCCCATCCGAGCTATATGCGACTACCCGGTGATGATTGCCACCTTGAACCCTTGCGTTGAGCATGATTCTCCCATCAACAAGTTCAACCATTTGTACTTCGTTTGCAGTCCCCTTCATTCCCGTTGGATGTGGGGGTGCTACCCTGCCATATTTCCATGTTTTACCACCATCGTCACTATATACGGCGTATACCTTCCATCGCCGGACAGGCCCTTGGTTGAATGGCATGATGATGCGATTCCTGAATGGTTCCCTCCTGAGCTCGATACCAACGCCCGGTCCCCCGGATAGCGAGGTAACCTTGGATGGGCGCTTCACCTGTGCAGTGATATCTTGGGGTGTCGACCAAGTGCTCCCGTTATCCTTGCTTCTCATGCAGAAGGCACGGGTAACGCGCTTGGGAATTCGCTTGAACCAGGGCAATGCAAGGCGCTTTCCTGGTGGATCCACGAATCCGGGAACCAGCGCACGCACGTACGAGGGATAAGGAAAGAGTTGGTAAAAGAGGATGATATCACCTGAATCCCGCAGGACCACGGCTTGCGGGTTGTTAAGACTATCATCTCCCATGGATGCTATGGTCGTGAAATCCTGCCATGTATCACCGTTATCCGAACTTCGTTTCATGACGATATCGTTCCCTGATTGGTCCTTCCTGCTCCTCCGTCCCTCCGCAAGAGCCACGAGGGAACCATCGCGTGCCGCCACGATGGAGGGAATCCTGTAGGTGTGATACCCGTCTTTCCTTTCCCTGAACACGGTTGTGAATACTGGTCTTGAATCCGAGGTCATAAGGCTAGATTCCTCCGGCGTGAAGATCAATCCACGATAATTTTCGTGGTTTTCCCGGTTTCCCTTGCCTTGTTCACTGCCTCCAAGTACGCCATTATCTCGATCATTTCATCTATTGGAACTGGAGATTCACCCGTCCTGAAGAACGTGAGAACGTGAGGCACCATGAGTGCCATGAAAGATGGGTTCTTGGCGGCGATCGTGCTTTCCGGGCCGCTTGGAAACCACATGCGAGCACCCCAATCGTGGTAGGGATCGCCCCTGTAGCCTATCGATACGCCAACCCGGTCATCCTTCCATTTGGATGTTACCACGTCGAATGTATCGGATGATCGCACGCTCACGTCAATGGCACCAGGGCCAAGTAGCTCGTACAGGATTTCCGCCACGTGCACGCCGTACCAGAACCATCCGGGGTAATCAGCCAAGATGGAAATGGGGCCGTGAGCCTCGACGAGCAAGGGCTGCTTTCCAGATGCCGCACGGTGGATGTTCTTGGCATACCGAAGGGAGGAGCTTGAAAATACCGGGGAACCATGCTTCTCGGATAAACGTGCGATTTCCTTTGCATCAGCCACACTACAGGTAAATGGCTTGTCCATGAAAACTGGTTTTCCAAAGGGTGCCAATACCTTGAATTGGTCGAGATGTTGGCGACCATCACAACTTTCCAGCAGGATTGCATCTGATTGCTCGCCAATGGCTTCCAAATCCTCCAATATATTAACACCGAGTTGCGCTGCCCTCATGGTGAATTTCATGACCCGTTCGTGGCTAACTGAAGTTAGCTCACTACCCCCGGGATATCCCCATTCGATGGTAGCGTGGTTCTTCTTCTTATCGTTAATCAATTTGATCAGGGAAGGTACATGACTGGTATCGAGCCCCACCATCCCGATTTTCAAGGATTTCTTGCTTTTCCGTGCTTGGCTTGTCATTCTCATATATCACCACGCGTTATCATTCCAACTATGGCATTCCCAAGCCCCCGTCCGCCACGATCGTTTGGCCGACGATGTAACTTGAATCACTGGATGCCAGGAACACGGCAATGGTTGCCATTTCCTCGGGTTTCGCGGGTCGTCCGAGCAAAGAATCCTTCGATCTTTCCAGCATTTTTTTTTCGCTGCCACCGGCTAGCTCGTGAAAAGAAGTCCACGTTACACCCGGGGCAATTGCATTGACCCGAATGGTAGGAGCGAAAGCCTTGGCCATGGTGCGTGTCATTGCCACGATGCCCTGCTTTGCCGCGTTGTAATGCAAAGCGGGAGCAGTTGATGTTTCCCCAACCATGCCTGCGATGGATGACATGTTGATGATAACGCCTTCACCTGCATCCATCATGTGCGGCGCAACGGCTTGGGAAACCAAGAATGTGCCCTTCATGTTTACATCTATGACCCTATCCCATGCTTCCTCTGTCAATTCAAGAATGTCCATCCCCTTGCTCATGCCCGCGTTATTCACCAAGATATCTATCTTGCCAAAAGTTTCAAGAACCTTGGATACCATGGTTGTAACTTGTTTCTTGTTGGAGACATCTGCCTGAACTATTATTGCTTCACGACCGATATCCTTTACCCGTGTTTCCACTTCCATGGCTTTTTCCCGTTTCCTTGCAAAATTAATGGCCACGGCTGCACCCTCGGCAGCAAATGCAAGAGCGATGGCCCTGCCAATACCCCGGCTCGCGCCGGTGACCAGCGCCGTTTTTCCTTCAAGCTTCATGTGTGTACATCAACAAGATGCTAATTAAGTATTAATTTTGCAATGGCATAGATGGTGGGATTGCACTTGCATGGTTCCCTCCCGGCGATACCTTCGAGATGCCATTGAAGATTGGTGCTCATGTCTTGTCAATGTTTTTTATCGGAAAATATATTCAAGGAGAATGATGATCACGCGATGAATTCGATGCCAGCCATCGAAATGTATAAATGTGCCAACGTGTTACATTATTGGTGGATGCGTGTCGAAATTTGTCGACACGGGTCGTGCATCGCGGAGGTTGATACAACAATGAAATACGTTTCTCGCCGGTTACAGAATGCCATCGATCTTCTTGAGACTGAGATTAGCCAAGAACGAGATCATATCTCTCAGCTCAGGCGCATTGTGGAGGAAGACGACGAATCAAAACTTTCGATGGAAATGTCGAAGTATCGAATTGAAGTGCTTGGTAATGAATTGGACAGGTTAAAACGCACGCTTGCATCATGAGGCATATAATAGCGTGTCACCCTTTCCAGGCACCCATTTCTTTTCCATTACGCAAGGTAGATTAATCCAGCATGTATTTCACTAGATGGTTGATTCTGCCGTGAATACTCGTCCCAATATCCTGCTCATTTTTCCAGACCAACACCGTGGTGATTGGATGCCCCACGATGATGCAACATGTTATCGGCTAGGCATGGAGCCTCTGCCACTTCGCATGCCAAATGTTGAACACATAATGCGGGATGGTGTTACATTTACCAACTGCATGACTCCTTCGCCATTATGTGCTCCCGCCAGGGCTTGCTTAGCATCCGGGTTACGATACGCACGCGCCCGCGTGCCATCTAACAGTTTCAATTACCCGGTAGATCAACGCACGTTTTATTCTGTTCTCAAGGAAGCTGGATACACGGTGGGCGGTTGCGGGAAGTTCGATCTCCGGAAACCCGAGCATTTCTTCGCGGGAACCGGATGGGTACCCAAGATGGCAAAATTGGGTTTCTCGAAGGGATATGCCATTGATAACGGGGGAAAGCACGACGCGATACGATGTGCGACCACGCACGTGGACGAGGATGGTACCCGAAAGAAATATAAGGACCCCCTCGAGCACGAACCGGTGTGTCCATACATGATGTACTTGAAGGAACGAGGCTTGATGATGGACCACGTGAATGATTTTGCCAAGCGAACAAAAATCTTCGGTGTTGGGCTCAATGCAGAACCCACAACACTCCCAGATTATGCCTATTGCGATAACTGGATCGGTAGAAATGGCATGGACATCATCAAGAGTTTCCCAACCGATGCACCATGGTTCCTGCAAGTCAATTTCGTGTGTCCCCACGAGCCATGGGACGTGACGGAACGCATGAAAGAGGCATGGGAAGACGTGCGCTTCCCCCACTCGCATCGCGGTAACGAATACCTCAGGGAACAGGAGCAAGCCGTGCGACAGAATTATGCTGCCATGCTTGAAAATATCGACAGAAACGTGGGATTATTCTTGGAGGCCATCGAGGCACGTGGCGATCTTGATAACACCATTATCGTTTATTCCAGCGATCACGGTGAGATGCTGGGTGATTTCTCCATGTGGGGCAAGTCCGTCCCGTGGCGTGGCTCAACGAACGTTCCACTCGTAATTTCCGCCCCGGGTATTAAAGGAGGGCGTCGCGTGGATGCTTTGGTGGAAACTCAAGACCTCGTTTCCACGTTCACCGATTTCACGGGATTGGAAATGCCAGGGGCAAGGGATTCCAAATCCCTTCACGGCATTCTCACGGGAAGCATCGACCAAGGGCATCACAGGCATTTCCAAGTCTCCGAGCTGGACACGAGATCCTTCGGGGTAATATCCGATGGCAGGTACAAGCTCATCATGCAGCGTGACGATGAGGGAATGGAGCACTACAAGCTGTACGACCTGAACCTTGATCCCTGGGAAGATGATGATATCTCGGGATCTAATGAAGATATCATGAAGGAGCTATCCAAGCATTACAAGGACAGGTAGTTCGAGGATCACCACCAGCGCAACATGTCGTCATGCATCCCCATTCATCAACATTATATGCGGGTGGAACCAAGTATCTTCATGAACTCTCGCGAAGGCGCAGCTATTGAAAAAAGAACTCTCTCGAACCACGCAGCCATGTTGTACGCCATCGGCATCCTTGGAACGACTATCCCTATTGCACTTTTCAACGGGTTCAGTTACATTTACATTGTTGATTACATTGGACTTGATGAACTCGTGGCAGCCATTTGCACCGCGATAGGCCTCTCCTTGAATGCGATCGGTGGCCCGGTTTTCGGTTACATGAGCGATAACCGCAAGATCGGCAAGAGGGGAAAGCGAAGACCCTTTATCCTTTTCGGCACGCCATTCTTGTGCCTCGGGTTCTTCCTCCTGTGGTTCTTTCCCGAATCATTGCAGGTGGATGTCATTGGGCAGGTGGGAGTTTCGGCAATCTACTTCACGGGAACCATCCTGACATGCATGTTCACCCAATTCGTGTACGCACCATATATTTCTATGTTACCCGAAATATCCTCTACGAAGGAAAACCGGATCAAGATTTCAGGTATCCAAGGAATCATTGGCTTGGCAGGAGCTATCATTGGAGTGGTATTTCCCATAATCATCGTTGGACTAACCACGGAAGCCACGCTCGTCACCTTGATGATCGTGCTATCTGCAGCATTGGCAGGATTGACATTGGCAGCGCTCTATGCAACTTATTTTGGCGTGCGAGAACCCGTGCAGGACATCGTGGAAGCATCTGAAAAAGAAACCATAGAGGGTGGAAAGGCGTCCCTTGGCGAGTTCTTGCGTGAAGTGTTTGTTCCTTTGAAAAGTTATAATTTCCGGATGTATGAGTCCAATAACTTCTTTTTCAACCTAGCCATGCGAATTCCCATGGTGCTCGTTATTCCATTCCTGGAACGGGTCTTGGGATTCGATCTCATCATCTTCCTTGCAGTTGCTCTTCCCGTAACAATCATGGGATACCTTGGATGGGTTAGACTATCAAAATCGCGACTTGGATTAGCCAAGACACTAACGATCGCATACATGATCGTCATCATGCTACTGTTCGCATCATCCGCTTTCTTGGTTAATCTTGGCAAGGGATTTGGGCTCTTTTTGGGTGCCATCATCTCGGTTGGCGTGATTGCCTGCTTGATCGCAGTCTTCATCATCCCCAATCCGCTCATTTCCAAGATTATTGACGAGTACATCGAATCCTTGGAAGCGCGCGGTAAAGATATCGGGGACGTGGAGAGATTCAGGTACGCAGGGAAATTCTTTGGAATTCACGCTTTCATGCTTAACATGTCGGGTGCCATCAGCATGCTCGTGCTCGGATCCATTCTAGACCTGGATGATGCTGATACATTCACCATCACGTTGTTGATGCCCATCGCTGCTGCCATCATGTGCGTTGCCCTCGTCTTCCTCTGGCAGGTTCGCGAGGAAACAGGCTAGGAATCCATGGATATAAGTATCCCGCTACCGAAGTGGATCACATGAATCCCCCTCCAAATATCTTGTTCATGATCACCCACGACACGGGAATCCATCTCGGTTGCTATGGTGAGCAGGTGAAAACACCAGCCTTGGATGACTTGGCTTCCAAGGGTGTTAAGTTTAACAATAATTTCTCCACCGCACCACAATGCAGCCCATCCAGGGGTAGCATGCTCACCGGGTTGCCGCCTCACCAGAATGGGTTGATGGGATTGGTCAATCGAGGATGGAACCTGCCCGAAAACAATCTAACACTACCTGAACTCTTGACGAATGCGGGATATCACACGAAACTCGTAGGACTACAGCACGAGCACGGGGACAGGTCAACATTAGGTTACGTGGACCCCGGGACCAAGTGGGATGCGCCCTTTTTTAGCAGGCGGATTGCCAAGAAAACCGTCAAATTCTTCGACAAGATTGAACGAGGAAAGGTGGAAGAACCGTTTTATTGCAAGGTGGGATTTTTCGAAACGCACAGGCCGTTCCTCACTGGCAGGCGCAAGCGTCCCGATCCCGAAGATATCTCCGTTCCCGACTATTTACCCGATACGGAAGAAGTGCGGAAGGAATTATGCAGGTTCTATGGTATGCTCAAGGAGGTGGATTGCCGGATCGGCCAGGTACTCGAGGATCTCGAAAAACGCTCGTTTGCAAAGAACACCCTGGTGATCTTCACGACGGATCATGGATGGGCGTTTCCCCGTGCCAAGTGCACGCTCCTGGATCCAGGCGTGCATACCGCGCTCATCATGCACTGGCCAGGGATGATCGAGGGCGGGAGAACCGTCAATGAGCTTAGCTCTGGCGTTGACTTGCTACCAACCTTGTGCTCAATTGCAAGAGCGAACATGCCCGGTGAACTCGGGAAACGGCTCGAGGGCATGAATGTGCTACCCCTCGCTTCCAGCAAGATAGTGGATCATGGTGAACAAGTGACACCACGGGAACGCGTGTTCATCGAGCTCACCCATCATGATTCCGGTTTCAATCCGATGCGAGGGATCAGGACCAAGAAGTGGAAATACATCAGGAATTTCGCTCCCATCGGTAAAAAGCGGTTCGAGATCCCCCGTGATATCATCAATCATCCTTCCGGCAAAACATACAAGCTTGTTAATCCCAATTACCACCAAGAGCGACCGTTGGAAGAATTATACGACTTGGTACATGATTCGATGGAAAGCAATAATTTGGCGACAGATCCAAGTCATCTTGAAATCCTTTCAGCCCTCCGAGATCAACTTATGGCTTACCTGGAACGAACTGCAGATCCCGTGTTGGAGGGGCCAGTCCCTGAACCAAAGAAGCGGGGAAAGCTCATTATGTGAACGGTGGTGAGTCCAACTACCACCAGCTAAAGTCGGTGGTTTTCACGCCTATGAGATCATGAAATGGTTGATATCCATGAAGGAAACAACTGGGGTTGAACGGCATTACCAGGTCTCGCGCTTGTCCTGCAAGGGAGTGAATGCATACCTGGTACAATTGAAGGAAGGGTGCATCCTAATCGATACCGGGTTCGTGTCCAAGCGAGAGAAGATGGATTCAATGTTAGAAAAAAGAGGATGCAAATATGGCGATATCAAGCTCATCCTCCTTACACATGGGGATGCAGATCATGCTGGTAATGCTGCTTATTTGCGGGACCGGCATGGTGCACCAATTGCCATGCACGAACTTGATGTTGACATGGTCAGCAGTGGAAACATGTCGTGGAACAGGAAAAAGCACAACGACAAGGTTGGTTTGGGATTCAAGATCATCTCGTTTTTTTCACGGTCGAAGGGGATTCCAGAAAGGGATAGATTCTCGCCTGAAGTAACCTTCCATGGTGGTGAAAGCTTGAAGGACCATGGATTCATGGCATCCATCTTGCACGTACCGGGGCATTCTGCAGGGTCCATTGCCATTCTTTCCAAGGAAGGGGACTTGTTTTGTGGGGACTTGCTGGTCAATATCACCCGGGTACGGTTGCACTTTTTCATCGACGACATGAATGCAGCACTGGAATCACTTCACAAGATCGATTTCGACCGGGTGGCTCGCATCTTCCCGGGCCATGGTCGTCCCTTCAAGCCTTTTAAGGCCTTGCGGCTGCTCACGTGAGATTCGAGGGGAGAAATTTAGCCCATAGGTGAATTGCCCACCCGGAATTAAGCTACTAAACGGCTTCCTAGTGGAGAAATGGACAAAACCTGATCTATCCGGGGTAGAATGGCAGCACCGTACAAGGTCGCGATTTTCTCGATGATATTTAGATCCATCTCGCTATATCCTGAATACGAGTTCGCAAGGGAGATCTGTCCAACCAGCTTTCCCGCGTATTCAACGGGCACCGACAGAAAACTTTCAACTGGAATGTGACCGCTTGGTAAGCCAATAGCAGCATCATGGGTTGAGGGTTCGTTGGTGAAAAACGATTGTCTAGTGTTGAGCGAGTGCCCCCACAGGGAAGGATACATCCCATCCTTTCTCGGGGAGAAACGCATTTTCTTGTCACCCGATCGCATCTTGCAACGATCCATCATGGCAGTGAGTGTCAAACTCACGAGATCCTGGTTTCCCGGGTCGATGATCCCCACGTAACCTTGTCCGGAGTTGGTAAGGTTCTTGGCATATTCGAGCACGATGGTGGCAATCTTTTGCAATGACGTGCTTGGATCCAATAATTCCATTGCCACGGTGGATAGCAATTGAACGCTACTCTCCTCCTTGTAACGCGTGAAGACGAAATCGGCGACCTCACTAAGAAACGCTTGCACTGCAGGATGGACGGAATACCTGTTTGGATGGCTTTTCTCATCCACCAGCACGATCCCGTTGGACACGAGTTTCTCGATATGCGATGAGGTGGTGGATTGGCTACGGTTGATTTCTTCACTTATTTCCCCCTGCGTCTTGGAACCACCGGATAGGAATCTCGTGATTTTCAAGCGAGTGGTATATGCAAGGGCTTTCAAGAAATTTGCCATCAGTTCAATCGGTGTGTTCATGGTCCAACCCATATCTCAGTTATTGGATATTTGATCGCGCAAGATACATTCATAGATTGTATCGAGAGCAATCTCGCTTGTTTCAAGCCCCCTGTACCTACTATGAACCTGATCGTGGCATTATTTAAATATGTCGATTATCGATACATTTATTAGTATGGAAGTTCCATATATATCTATATATCGATAATTGGCGATAATCGATAATTCGATATTGATCCATTCCGTATTGAAAATTGGACTTGGAAGGGAATTCATTTTCAAAAAGGGGGATGTTGGTAGGGATTATCGCATCAAAAACACGCAAAAGGTAAATAAAATGAATGCAGAGGCTTTACTCGAAATAGACACGGTTGATGTGGATATCATCAACTATTTTTTAAGCGAACCAGAAATTTCACATTCACGCGTCGCCAGGCGCGTCAACAAATCACAACCTGCAGTAGGTGCACGGATAAAAAAGCTTGAAGCAAAATCCCTCATCAAGTCGATGTACGGGATCAATCTTTCAAAGGCAGGATTTACCATTGCCTTTATATCACTTCAAGCAATGAATCCCGATAAAATCATCGATGAGATGCGCCGGTGCCCATTTGTCATCAACGCGTTGCGCCTGATTGGACAATATAACGTTCAAATATGGTTAGCTGCAACAAGCATCGAACGCATCGAGAATATCGTTGAGGGGAACATCAGGTCGGTGGATGGAATTTCCAGGGTCATGATGCAGGTATGGATAGAACCGATCGGCGATCTTGTTGCTCCCGTGAACCTGAACATGGAACATCACTTGCACTTGAAATGCGGTCCCGATTGTAAAAACCTTGCCAAAGATCACGAATTCTTGAGGGGATATCTAGATTGCACGGCAGGGAAGAATAAAGGTGGCTCGAAAGATGGGGAACTGCTGGAAAAGCAATTTAACATCGATTTGGACGATAAGCTCATCGTGATGAAACTCCAAGATGATCCTTCAATCACCTTCTCGTTAATCGGCGAGCAAATAGATAAGAGCCAGCCGGCGGTCGGGGCAAGGATCGCCAAGATGAAGAAGAGGAATTTCATGGCATTCAAGCGCGGGGTCAATTTCAAGACCTCCAAGGATTTGCACTTGGTTCAAGTGTCCATTGCAGCCACGGACTCATCCCTGCTCATTGAATCCTTGAAAAAATGTGAATACATCCTGTTTGGATTTAAGACGCTCGGGGAGAAATCACTAATAGCCTATGCCGGGACCCATTCCATCGAGCATCTTGAGATGGAATTGGACAAATGCATTAGGGCACTTCCCAGCGTGCGCGCCTTGGAAACTAGCGTGGTGGTATCATGCATGAAGGATCTCGTCCTCCCGTACCAACCGGCTCACGAATGCTTTGTTTGCAACTATGATAAAGTACCCATATCTAAAGGTGAACAAGCAATAGCATGATGGAGCGGATGGCGGTTTTTCATGCCTTCCCTCCTTTTTTACCTATTTCCTGCCAGTAATCGACATTCTTTAACCTTCGTGCCGAGACCCCCACATGTTCACGCGGGGGCATGAATCGGCACATTGCACGATGATTTCGTTGGACGTGGCGGACTTGATCCCACCCTGGCGTGATGAAGTGGCGTTTGCCGCCACGTGTTTTTAAGAAATTCGATGGTATCCCTCCCTTTTCAAGTGATGGCTTCGATGAGTCGGGCGCTCTTCAACCTGGCCGTTAAGGTGCGGGTCTACCCGACCGTGGCGCGAGAGGAATTGCTCGCAAAGACGCTTGGCTGCAAGTGGTGGATATGGAACCATTGGCTAGAAGATTGGACGGCGAGGGAAAACGAATCCTTGGAAAAGAACGAAACGTCACCATCATCAATACATCTGCCGTGGGAACCGCGGGAAATCAGGTGTCTGGATATCGTGGAAGGCGGGTCAACACGACCGCGGTGGTCCCTGAAGGAAGAATCCACGCCATTTATTTAGTTTAGGGTGTGGGAGTTCAAAGGTTCCCACGTATTATCCAATAC
>WJJB01000376.1 GCA_014729935.1 Candidatus Bathyarchaeota archaeon
ACTCACCGTCGTTCATGAATTGACAAGGGATATATTCCAATGTTATATTCCCTCTCTTGAGCAATTCTTGCAAGTTTTCAAGCGCGTCGTACACTTCCACGGCGCCCGTTACCTGATCCGTGGGAAATTTACCCGTGCCGAACCATTCACCCATCCTGAAGCCAAATTTAAGGGGATCTTTTTCAAGCTCGGGAATGATTTCCCGTGCTCCAGTCAAGAGACCGAGTTCGCACCGGGATTCATGGAAGACTTCTTCGACATCAGCACGTGATGGAACGTGACGCAAGTGCCTGAACCAATAGCGTAATTTCACGGAGTCATTGAAATAATCAATCTTGCAGACGGGAATGTAGGAATATTCTAATGCTTGGAACACCCTTGCCCTATGATTGCCATCCAAGACGACATGATTCTCATCCACGATGATGGGATTCTGCAGGTTTGCCCAATTCTTGAACTCGAAAATCAATTTCTTGATGGTGGATTCGAGCGTGCGCTCGTGTTGCAACAAAGACCTGACGGGAACCACCTCCAATCGAAGCTCCACGCTTCCAGCATCCAAAGTGAACATTGTTTTCAGCAGGGATGAGATTGCCTATCTCGGTTTTTTTGAAACATAAGGAAAGGTTGCCATTTAACCTTCTTGTCGAGAAGCCCCCACGTTCACTCACGCGGGTGTGGTTCAGGGCTAATTTTTTCGATACAGCATTCCCGACTCGAAATATGAATCTTCCATGCCTACCTTTGTCAAATCGTATTTTTTCCCTTCGATTACAGATTGTGCTGCAAGCAGTCCCGTTTCAATGCTGTGATCTTGATTGTTGTAATAAAATCTGCCATTCCTGCCTATGCAATAGAGATTGGAAAATTTATCGAGGTACTCGTAAATAACATCCAAGTATTTCTTATACACGAGATTCCATTTCGGGTATGATTTTTCGGTCCGGTAAACGTATCCCTTCAACAATTTATTTTGTCGAACGAATCCGAGATCTTCCAATTCCTTCATTGTTTTCGCGATGATTTCATCATCAGTCATCTGCCAGATCTCGTCGTCCTTGAACACGAAATATTCTACAAGGAGGGAAGATCGATGCTCTGGCGACAAGCTTGGAACCCAGTTCTTTGGTTCCATCATCCTACCAAAGGTTGGTGGGGTGGTGGGGAAATATATCCACGTGTCTTCGATGATGTGGGGCTTATCGATGATGAGCCACACCTGCACTTGGTCTCGATATCCAAGCTTCCCGGCTGCTTCGATCACGTTATCGGGTGCAGGGGGATCGAGAAGACGAACTAGATCGGTGATTGGCATGGAAGAAATCAAGCTTTCGAGATCCACCGCAACTTTCTCGCCTTTTTTGTTGGAATATTCGATTGATTTCACTTCATCACCATCATGGTCTATTTTCGTGATGCATGCTTCTTTTTCAATCACGCCACCTTGCGTGACGGTGAAATCTGCCATAGCATCATAAATTTGCTGAATCCCCTTCCGTGGATAATAGAACGAATTAACCATGGACCTGGGGCCACCGCCCTTGAGCAACGCCTTCTTGACGATATCGAAGGCGTTCATGCCCTTGATGCGTTGTGCAGCCCATGCCCCCGATATATGGGAACAGGGAATGCCCCAAATTTTCTCGGTATAATTCAACATGTTGAATTCCGCTAGCGTTCTCCCGAAATTCAACAGGACCCAATCCTCGAAGGTGTTTTTCCTGGAAGCACCGACTAGTTTCCTGACTGTTGCTTCGAGGTAATCCAGCATCATGTGTAGGGCTTTCACTGGTCCTACATTTTTCAAAGCCTGCACGATGTTTACCGGGTAATCGTAATATTTGCCATCGATGAATTGCCGCGTAAGCCTATCCACCACCAACCAGTCCTCACCAAGCAATTCTTCGATCATGTCATAGAGATCCTTGTTGTGCGAGAAAAAACGATGGGGACCGGCATCAGACAGGTACACGTCGCCATCGTATTTCACCTCTCGTGTCCTGCTCAACCCTCCGATCACGGAATCTTTTTCCAAGATCAAGGGTGATATGTCATGCCTTGCGAAATTATATCCTGCAGATAACCCGGCAGGTCCCGCACCGATTATGACATGCTTCATATCCTTCACAATTTTCCATCCTTCAAAAATCAAATGCATGGTTGTCAAGCACTGGTGAACGATGCCTGCCGTGGTTTACCTTACACTTGCCATTCCATCACCATTCCGGTACGGTGTTATTTGGATAATACTGGAGATCCACAAGGTTTAGATAGCCGCATGCATCTAGAAACCTTGAACGATAAGGATCTTAGAATAATTGGTATCTTGATTACAGTGACCATAGAAATTGATGACGCGGGCACGGGTGATCCCTTACTTGGTGCAGCCATTGGATTTTATCGACGGGAAACTGATGAGCTGCATTTTGAGTGGATCCCGATCGAGGCTTACCAAGAGGGCACCTACAGGAAAGGTCTTCCCCAAGAAGAAGCGGCCAAGGCAGTGATGCGCGGGTTGCTGGCATTGAATATCAAGGAAGATGAAACCGTGATGATATGCCAAGGTTCCATCTTCGATCGGGCACGGGATTCACTTGATAAGGCAAACATCAAGCACGAACCCCTCAAGGTAGAGGGTGTGCTTCAAGATGCGGTGGAAGAAGAATACATCCAAGCAGTTGAAGCCTTGGGTATCAAGTCCAAGCATTTACGTGTAAGCGAAGATAACAAGGATAAAGAGTACAGGAAACGATATTTCTTGCTCTTGAACTGGGCAAAACGCAAGGCCAAGGAAAGGGAGAAATTCGTTAAAAATGGGCTAAACTTTTGGAAATATGCAAAGGGGCAACGGAGACAGATCCCGGGAGGCTGGAAGCAAGCCAGGCGAAAGTTCGAGGATAAGCTCATGTCAATCCTGAAAAAAAGCAAGGATACCCTCACGTGGGGGGAATTGAAGCATAAACTGAAGAGTAATTTCCCGAAACGGGACGTGTGGGTGAATCACAAGCTATCCTCTTTCGGACCCACGAGGCATAATGGTAACAATACCACGTTCATGCGAGTTCAGGTATATAACTACCTGCTCGGGCAGGTCTACTTCTTCCTTGGGGAAAGATTCCCTGAATCTGCGGGCGAGCTGGTATGGAAAGCATTGATCCTTAAGGAGGAAGAATATTCCGTTAACGGGGTCATTATTTACGTGAAGCGAGATAAATATTACAAGGATAACATGAAATGGCTGGCATTTCTCAGGGGAAAGGTGAAAAAACTCCTCGGTGGCCACATCAGGTTCGTCACCCATGTGTATTAACCACGAAATGCTCGATTAGATTGCAACAACGTGAAACGTCCACCTCGCGTATCGTTTCGAAATTTGTATGGGTGTACCTGCACGGGATGGCAAGGGTGACCGTGGGAATTCCCTGCATGAAGAATTGCATGCCATCAGTGCGGTAATTCTTGAAAATAGCTTTCTGGTATTGAATCTCTTCCTTCTTGGCAATACGCTCCAATGATTCAATAAGTGACATTGAATAGTGGACGGCGAAATCCTTGTAGACGATGATGGGACCCTGTCCAAGTCGTGTTTGCAGGTAATCGTTTTCAGTTCCAGGGATATCCCCCGTGAGACCGACATCGAGATTGATCACGGCATCGCACCTCGTGTCACGCGCAACGGCAGCAGCGCCCTTCATGCCAATTTCCTCCTGCACGGTGGAAATCAATGTAACCCGTGGGGGTGGATCCATCTCCTTGCATGCTTTTGCAAGCAAGCATTGGATGGCCCCGCCCACTCTATCATCCATTGCAGGTCCAACGATATTGCCCTTGTACCTTCTTGCAGGATTGGAAAAAACTCCTGCGGTTCCAACATCTATGCCTAAATCAAGTACCTCCCTTGCGGAATCACACCCTAGATCGATGAAGGCATCATCAAACAGGACTGGCTCCTTCTTCCCTCCTATTCCTGCAAGATGCCCGCTCCGCAAACCGAAATATCCCTCCAATGCTTCCCCGCCAGGAACCAGGAACCGGATGCTGGATCCCGCAAGGAAACGCGCATCTGGAGTCGTGGCTGCCGTGTTGAACCCGAGCTTGACGAACCCTGTAGGCAAGACCTGCTGGACGATGAAACCAATGGCATCGGCATGTGCCACGATGGCAACATGATATGGGTCATTTTTTGATGGTTCACCCATGGTACCAACCAAGTTCCCGATGCGATCCCTTTTGGTGAGAAATCCATGGCGTGACCATTGCCCGTCAAGAAAATCTTGAACGGGTCCCTCCCTCCCAACAGGACCCGGTGTACCTGCAAGTTCCTTCACCAAGTGAAATAATTCAGGCGAATCCCTGCTTTTCTCCATTCCTGCGGACCTCATGGGTTCATGATCTTGAGGGATATGGGACCCGTCAACCCTTGTTGCTTCCTGTTCGTTTGCAGCACGTTCTGCGCTATACCATGGTACACGAGAC
>WJJB01000377.1 GCA_014729935.1 Candidatus Bathyarchaeota archaeon
AGCCCCCGCAACTACACCATGACCTTTTGCATTGAACATCCACATAACAAACGCCGTGAAAACCACCGGGTGGGTGCTTCCATATTGAATACCTTGAAATATAACCAAGCTGTATAACTAGATTATAATGACATCATCAGCCAAAAACATGGATGGAGGAACAGGAAGATCCAATTCCCACGGTAATGAAGCGCCCCTTTCCAAGAAGATAGCTAATCATGCCATTATGACTGCGCTGATGGTTGTGATGACGTTACTAGCGTTTCCAGTACCACCTCCCATCCAATTCATAGGATTTGCGCCTATCTTGGTATATTTAGTTGGCATTATGCTGAAACCACTCCGGGCATTCAGTATATCAGCGGTGGGGTCGGTTCTTGGCCAAGCGTGTTACGATTTGATCACTGGGAATACCGACCCACTTACCATGCTGGTGTATGCAACCGGCGCGTTTGTTGCACGCGGGCTTGGAGCTTTCATTATCAGCCTTCTTGAAACAAGCATTGTTCGAAAGCGCAACATCAAGCGCATTCATTCCATCCCGGTTGAATTGCTTATCTTGATAGTTGGAGCCATTTGGGAATACATTGGTTATTCCTTGGTTGGAGCACCATATTGGATTTCACTAACACCTGGACTAACGGTGGGTGCAGTATTTATCGGCTATCTCTACGTGCTTTTCGACTTGGTATTCGTGCCCGTTGGATTTGCAGTTGTCGAGGGTGTCCGGCGGGGATTGGACGTGCAATACTTGGATGCCATGATGTTCAGCGATTACCAATGACGATATTTTATGAAATACCATTGTTGGAGGGAACCGTGCATGGTTGGTGAACCGGCAGGAAATGGATTGCCAGGGAAATACAATGGCCTAAGCATGAAATCGATTGTATTCAATTCTCTCGGTGCAATGGATTCTAGCGTATTACTCCCTCCCGGTCCGGGCAGGGATTGCAACATCGTCGATCTCCAGCAAGGCAAGGCCCTCGTGATTACCTCGGATCCCTTGTACATTAATCCGGTATTTGGACTCGAGCGCGGAACGTGGATGGGGTTCCAGATACTCGCGGCGGACATGTGGGCATTTGGGGTGGATCCACAGCATGCCGTTTTCTCGCTAAATCTGCCGAACATCTTGCCGGTTGAACAATTTCACCATATTTGGAAAGTCCTGCATCATGAATGCCTGAAAAGAGGAATTAGTATCGTTTCGGGTCACACTGGTGCTTACGATGGGTGTAACTTCCCGATCATTGGTGCTGGTGTCATGTTTTCCACGGTGGCCCGGGAGAAATTCATGAATGCCAAGAGCATTGATATGAATGACAGGGTGATACTGGTTGGTGGTCCTGCAAGGGAGGCTTTGGCATCACTCCTTCATGTCGATGAAAAGACAGGTGAATTAGTACATGGGAATAAATACCGGGATGAAAGGAACAAGGCATGGGATGGTTTGAGTATCGAGCATGCTGCACGCATTGCCCGGGAGGTATCAGTCGTAGATAAAGATGATTGCGAGCATCATGTCAAGATCATGCATGATGTTGCAGAAGGTGGTGTGCTTGGAGCCATGGAAGAGATTCGCGCCCCTATCGGGATGGGTCTCCAACTCGATCTTGACTCGTGGGTTGCTGATGAGAATGAGAACACGTTTTTAGCTTATTATTTCACCAAGCATCAAATTTGGCACGCGAGCGGGCAGGGTGCTTTGTTGATCGTGGCAGATCAACTGCTAGCGCCACACATCGTGGAGGAGTTGCGTGATAATGGTGAACGAGCCATGATTATCGGAAAATTCCGCGAAGGAAGTGAATATTACTACAAGCTTGATGGTAAGACGATACGGTATGATGCTGCATCAAGAGACCCATTTTGGCCGGTGTTCTTGGAAGCAGGGGGCAATCAGGATGGTATTAGTAACGAATATAATAGCCGGTGAAAATACATGCGGTTTCCATGCGAAACGGTAGTGCAGGAATTCTTAACGCATTTCAGGCATGATCTCATTCATGAATTAAATGAGCATGGTTGGAAGCAGAACAAGATAGCGTTGGTGATGCACATGACCCAAGCATCCATTTCAAAGCACTTGAAGGAACGAACCTTCCATCCCATCCAAGATGATCCAGCGTACGGCCCCCTCTTGAAAAGAACGGCCAGTATCATTGAAAAACCAGATTTTAATCTCGTGGCAGCCATGGATGGAGCATGCAGGTTTTGCAAGGAGCATCGATTTCCAGGAAACCTGTTTTGTCGCATGCATATCGAGGAGATTCCAGAACTAGGAACCCGGGATTGCAGGGTTTGTAGCAAGTACTTGGATGAGGGCTTGCTTTCTCGGGGTCATGAGGCAAGCAATATATTGATTGCATTGGTTGAAGGATTTGAGCAGGTGAGCAAGATTCCCAATCTTGCAAGTATCTTACCAGAGGTCCAATCAAATATCGTATTGGGCTTCAAAGATCAAGCCATGAATTCCATAAATGATTATGCCGGGTTTCCCGGCAGGCTCATCACCATCGATGATCGTGTTACTGTCGCAGGACCCCCTGTATTTGGCGCGTCAAGATATGTTGCAAATATTCTCATTCTGGTCAGAGAATTCTTTCCACGCCTCAGGACGGCAACATGCATAATTCATTCAAGCGAAATTCTTGACATCATGGACGCGCTGGGCTTAAAATTCATTACCATATCGGATGAATCTGCAAGGTCAATTCATGACTCACTTTCCTTGGTTCAATTGGATAAATTGGATGCGGTGGTATTTCCGGGTGCTCATGGCTTGGAACCAATTACTTATATATTTGGCACATCAATGGAAACGATGATCGCAAAAATTGAAAGGATTGCTTTATACAAGAATCATGACCATGCCCATTCTCGTGATAGGTGATTTTCACGTTCCAGATAGATCTCGGGAAATTCCCCTTCCCATCCTGAATTCCGTGAACAAGACCGCGCGATATGAAGCGGTAGCCTGCACGGGAGATCTCACGAAAGTAAAAGTTATCGAACCCCAGTTAAACCTGTGGTCTGATAACGTCTATTGCGTCCTTGGGAACATGGATTATGATTCGAGGAACACGAAATTCTTCCCACGCACGCAAGTTTTCACCATGAATGGGGTAATCGATGATGCCCCATCGCTTGATATTGGAATCATGCACGGCCACCAAATACATCCCCGTGGCGATTTCGATGAGCTCGCGAAATTTGCTTTAAAGATGAATGTTAACTTGCTCATCACTGGCCATACACACGCTCTTTCCGTTCATCTTCATGAAGTTCATCTATCTGATGGAGGGATGCATGAAGTGCTCTTGGTAAATCCTGGTAGTGCTACAGGGGCTTGGAGCTTTGTTGCTTCTATGAAACCCTCTTTCATCATCTTGCATCATCGCCAAGTTAACGGTGGGGTGGATATTGAATTCGAGTGCCACGAGTTTGGAGAAACTGGCGAGAAAATTTGGAACGAGATTTTCACCGTTTCACCAGGTAATATATGCCAGCGAGGTTGATGCAGTTGCTGGAATTAAAATGCAATGGAGCGATACTGCAAGCATGGAACAACATTGTAATTGCCGTTTCTTGATGAGAGGTGACCATTCGTGACCAGCAATGCTATAAATGAGAAGTGGAAATCGCTGGAGGAATCCAATTCGTTCGTTCACGAGATATTCCAGCAACCCGAGGCAATACTCGACCTTGTTAAGTTCTACACGGGTGATGAGGGAAGAGGATTACTGGAAGATGCACTTGTTTCATTTTCTATCACGGGGTATTCACAAATCATCATCACTGGCATGGGCTCATCACTCTTCGCAGGGAAAATACTTGAAATATTGCTCTCTAGTTGTTGGTTCCCCGTCACAAGGATGGATGCCGGAGAATTGTTGTATTATGGATTTTCAGATGTCAATGGCGAAAAACGATATCCGAAGGAAGATAATGGAAAGATATTGTTGATTCTCGTGAGTCAAAGCGGGGAATCCTCCGAAATAGTGAAGATATTAAACGAGATCAAGTCAAGAAAAGAAGGTATCATTGATACATGGGGAATAACCAATTCACTAGATAGCACCCTTTCAAAAGAAGTTGATACATGCTTCCCGTTGCACGCGGGACCCGAGCGTTCGGTAACCTCAAAGACATACAGCAATTGTCTCATTCTCATGTACATGCTGGGACTTACACTGGTAAACCATTCCAAGATGGATCTAGATGCCATCCTGCACGTTATACAAGAACAAGTCTTGGAATTGGAACGATCGATAGATGAGCTCTTGCACCATCAACTTTCCTTGGCAGGGAAAATGGTGAAATTCGTGGGTAAGGATGTTGATTACATCGCTTTCGTTGCCCGAGGTGCTTCTATAGCCACTATTGAACAAGCTGCATTGAATATCAAGGAAACTGCAAAGATTCCATCGGGATCATTGACTGGCGGACAATTCAGGCATGGTCCCATCGAGATGATTAACAAAGATACCCGGGTAATTGCATGTACCTCGGATGGTATCACCAGGAAAATCCTTGAAAAAATGGCTTGGGACATTGCGCACACGTGGGGTGGCGGGAAAGTGATCTTCATTACCAATCGTTATTGCGAGAAATTGGATGGTGAACCAAGGATACTACAGGTCAAGCATGACATTGAAAACCCGTTCTTGGCAACCGTGATGGAGATCTTGATCATCCAGCTTTTCATGGTGGAGCTCGCCTTGGAAAGGGATCTTGAGCCGGGGGTGTTCAAGTATTCATCTAAAATCACCAAGGAGGGCTAAACATGGCGCGCTTGGGTGTATCTTCCATGTTCTTTCAAGAAATCACCTTGATAGACTTCCTGAAGCATGTTACCTCGAATTCCTTGATCACGGCTATCGATGCATGGTACGATACACCCTTTCATCTCATGGGGGGCGAAAAACGCTCCATGCACGTTCGAGATGCTATCCGCCAATACCGCGAGAATAACGAAATTGCAATTGTTTCCCACTTGAAATCAGTCGATGTGAATCCCATCGCGTACAGTCCAGCCATGCGCGAGATGACGCTATCGGAAACCAAGAAATCCATGGATTTTGCTAGCTCCATCCAGGCAAGTCACGTGACCGTGCACGGTGGTTTCAATAGTTTCGGGAAAAAGTTTTCGAGACTTGATGGGCGGTTGCTGGAGCAATTCTTGGTTGAATTACTTGAATACAAGAATGATCAGGGATACAAGTATGAAATCTGCTTGGAGCATGATAGTGCAACTAAAGGGTGCATCCGCCCCTGCGAGTCATATCATTTCTTCTCTGGTCTCTTGGAAAAAGTGGATGGATTAAATGTAACGCTGGACCTGGCACACGTGATGAAATCCTCGCTGGTATTCGAGGGATCAAGATACAGGGATAAACGTATCGATTCTTCTTCTTTCAAGGAATTTATATCTACTTGGAAAAAAAAGATAAAGGTCATCCACGTTAGTAGTCCTTCCGAGCAATGTACACACGATCGTATTGATTTCTCTGCCGATCATGGCTTTAGTACCTTGATTGACACCTTGGTAACGACTTGTGAAATGGATGATATTCCAATCATTTTTGAATACACGATGGGTGCAACTCAAGTTACCCAAGAAGATCTTTCGAACCTCGAGGAAGACATGGCAGTAGTTGCAAGAATCGTATCGTGAATAACGGAGAAGATTTGGACCATGCGAGATATGCAAGATGTTGGACCGATTGCCCTTTCAAATCCATGGTTTGGTGTTGGTGGTTTGGAACGCGTCTATATTGCGATTACAGCGGTGAAGAGCAATGCCCGTATCATTACCATGAAAAATTTCCATGATAGAGATACATTCTCGTATTACTTCGGGTCGCACAGGAAATTCCCGCCAATTTTCGATACTGGCGTGTTGGGCGACCCGGCCTCGGGCAGGATTTACCGGCAGATGGCTAGGGCAATACAACTTTATTTCAACAAGTATCCCAAGCAGCATCATGCTCATGTCACCAACCACTGGGGTATCTTCCATGATTCCATCCCACGTGCAGATATCAACATGATGTATTTCCAGCCGGGCGTGCAAGAAATGGAACAAGTGATCAAGGATGATCATCAACTGGAAAGATACAGGGATGCACTTCACCGTTTTACCGTTGTTTCCAATTCTAAATTCATGCAAGGCATGGTCTTGGAAAATTTTGGGCATGAGTCTAAAGTCCTATATCCCTGCACCGACACGGAATACTTCACTGCAGGTCCTAAAGATGATGGAACATTAACCCCGGTTCAAGATAAGAACCATGACCTCATGATCTTCTCTCGCCTTCATCCAGGGAAGCGGTTTAATCAAGCGATTTCACTTTTCAAGGATATATCCACTGCAATTCCGGATAGCCGGTTCTTGGTGGCAGGAGCGATCCGGGACGAGGATCGAGCATTTCTTGAAACACTTCAAGCCATTGCAGTAAAGCATCGGGTCGCCAAGAAAATCACCTTTTTTCCGAATCCTTCCATTGAGCAATTGAGAGCATTGTATGATGATGCAAAGTTACTCGTGTTTTTACCAAGGAATGAACCCTTGGGGCTCGTCGCCGTTGAAGCAATATGCGCGGGTACACCCGTGGTGGGATTCAATAGTGGAGGTATTGTTGAAACAGTTGCGCAAGGAATTACCGGGATGAAGTATGGGAATGAAACGGAACTGGTTGATGGTATCATCTCGTTGCTACAATCGCCTTCAAGAATCCAAGCAATGCGTGACAAAAAAGATCAACCCCTCTCCAAGTTTTCCGAGGGCGCCTTTCTTGAGAGCTTGGTTGAACTCATGAATCTGTGAGAATTGCCAAGGGGAGTATCCATCCTCCCATCTCCCGTCCTCCAACCAGAATTTCCAGGAGCATTTCGCCCTCCTTCCCGGAGAATGTTTTCACTTCCTGCAATAATCCAAACACGTAAATATATTCATCAAACAAAAACATCCTATGAAATTGACCAATGATTTGAAGGGAAGTAATCTTCTCCTCGGTGATATTCATCTTATCGATTGCCGGATCAATGCCAAGTATCTCAACATTCTCCAACGGGAAGTTACCAGATGCCATTCCTTCCTGCCATTCACGGATTTTGGCCTTCAGCAAGCATTTTCCCAATTGTTCCTTCTTGAAGGTCCCGTAAGGGTAGACATCCACAGTGTTTGCTGTCCAGAAACCAGCTCGAGTATCCTCAATCTTTTCATCGTGCAAAGAACCAATGAAACGACCGTGATAATCAACTGCCCGTGGTTCCATCAATTCTTTCATGGCTTTCAAATCTTCCCTCTCAAGCCAACCATTCCAATTCTTGCTTGGGATTTGGATGGTCACCTCGTGTTTATCAACCAAGCATTCATGGTCTAACAGAAAGTCATGAAATCGTTTCATCACGTTACCATCATACAAAACGAAATTAATGTCCGAGAAATCCTGGTAGAGATCATAGAGATATGAGCCTGTGATACCCACTTCCCCCGGATCAAAGGTATCAGCAATGCAATCCAAAATTCGGTTAAATTTTTCTACCCTCCCTGGCCGCTCAATCATTATTTCTTTATAGGCTTGTTTTGCATTGCAATATCTCGTGATCTTGGTTGCATCGAGAGAGTACATCAGCACGCCATGGCATGGGTCGGTCTCAAGTCTTCCCTTGAAGATTTTCAATACATCGGATTCGTAATCGTGAAGCGGATTATCGTCAATGGAATATAGTTTTTTCCTTTCGTCGTGCCGATTCTTGCTGTTCTTCAAGTCCCAGTAATACTCAAACCTGTCGTACACCTGCCCCGTCGTTCGTGATTTCCAGTTCCCGTGCTTTGATGGGAAATACTTGGGGGCGATGAAGACGCGACCATCAGGATGGCTATTGTAAATGATCATTGAAATGAAGCCATCATCATCGAGGATGAAATCGAGTTTTCTCGTGAACATGCCAGTTCAACACATGAGAAAGGCTTTTTAAGTTTACCAGCGAAAAATGATTTAAATCTTCGCGTTAAAATAGGATTATCCTGAGTTGATGATCATGGCTAGTATTCAAAGTGCGATTGAAGAGCTTAAGGAATCGTTCCAAGTTGAAGAAATAGGAAAAGGTAAGGTGAAGGTCTATCTCTACGTTTCCAATGATTTGAATTTTGAATTGGAACTTGATCTGAGGCCTATCGAGTCGGGGAAAAAGCCAAAAATTGGGTTCGAGAAGGAAATCAAGGAAATTGTTGGGAATATAAACACCAATCTTGATTCTCTAGTGACTTGGGGTCCCGATAGTAGCGTTGCGATGGTTCTTTACGAATTGGAGGATAAGCTAATCGAGGCATCCACTGCCAAGTTTACCGTGATGGATGAAATATATGTCTTGGTTGGAAATTACGGTCCCCGCGCGAGTTTCGAGGGGAAAATCGCCAAGGTGAAAATTGCTGATATCAGGAAAAATGAATACCTCATCACCATCGATTGTACCGATTATCCCTCACTGAAGATGGAATTCCCACAGAAGCTTGCAGAAAAAATCGGGGAACCAGAAGACTTGCGTTTTGTCCAGAAATGGGGAGGTCACTTGTTCGAGTTGGTGGAGGAGCTTGAATATCGGCTTAATCTTTACGAGAGGCTGAATTTTGAATTTCAAGTATTGAATAAATTCTCCAATTTCGTTGTTCAAGAAGCACTGAGCTTCAACCCGGTTACGGGGTACATATCAGGTGACTTGGAAAAAGATGGCACCAGGATAGAAATCGATCTTGATTATCAAACTGGCTATCCTGAAGCACCTCCAAGAGCGATCATAAATATCCGTCCCGATAATCCATCCCTGCAGCAAAAAGTTGATGAGATTTTAGCAAAGGACGCGGAGGAATGGGCCAAGAACAAGATATTCATTCTTACCTTGGATAAGATTGTTCAAGCCGTGTTTGGTGAAAGATTATATCGAGACATGAAAACAAACAAGCCACTCACGGGTAGTCTGTATACAGATAGTGTTGGTGGTCAATTCTTGCAAAGCAGCAAGGACAAGGAAGGAGAAAAATTCCGTAGCGAATTCGAGTTCTTTGGCAATATCTTTCGAAAGAAGGAAAAGCTCATCGACGATCTTCTTGGAAAATTTGAAGAGTAATCCTTTTCCACCTTTTTTTCACCCGTGTTGCGGGATGAAGCTGCGTCCTTTAGTATATTTGGAGGCGGGTAGTTGACATTCTTTATTATTGTATCAACCGATTTTTTTAAAAGGTTAGAAACTTACCAATTCATAGAAGCACGCTTGAAAGGAGATACTCATACAGTGTCAGGTAAAGTTGATTTCAAATTCAAGGTAACATTACTTGGCGAAGCTAGCGTGGGCAAGACATCCCTCGTCCTGCGATTCGTGAAGGATTACTTCAAGGAGGATCTGAAAAGTACGATAGGGACCAATTTCATGATCAAGAAGGTTGATATCGATGATATCAAGGTTCAACTGTTGATTTACGACATTGGTGCTCAGAAGATTTTCTCTTCCATGCGCGCCAAGTATTTTCAAGGTAGCAACGCATCCATCGCCATTTATGATATTACAAGGCCTGAAACCCTTCACGCGTTACCTGAATGGATTAACTCGGTCAGGGAAATAAATGGGAATATACCCATAATGATTCTTGGGAATAAGCTTGATTTAGAAGATCAGAGGCGTGTTCCCGTGATGGATGCGAAGAATATCGCAAAACGGTTCACGTGCATGCATGCCGAAGTTTCTGCAAAAACGGGTGAATCCGTTGAAAAAGTTTTCAAGCGAGTGGCAAAGGCGAGCTTGGATGAGTACCAATATTGCAACTCTTGATGGAGGAATAAAGTAATAAGGGAACCTGTTGTGAAACCGCTATATTTCTTCTATCTTCTCGAAATTGCCAAGGTGGGAGGGTTGTTCGAACGAGTATCCATTTCCACGACACAAATCGGCGAACGTCTTGGTGTTAGTCAACAAACCGCGTCTCGGCGAATGAAACACTTGGAAAAAGAAGATCTCATTACTCGTGATTTTGATAGCTCAAGAACCCAGGTTATCAGTTTAACGGAGAAAGGCATAGCCATGTTGAAGAAGGTACACGAGGAACTTAACGTTTTCTTCGAAAAATCACCGGTATCGTTATGCTTGAAAGGCCGTGTTTTGGGAGGGATAGGAGAGGGACGCTATTACGTTTCCAAGTACAAGAAATTTTTTGAGATGAACCTGAATATCACGCCATATCCCGGTACATTAAATGTGAGATTACTTGATGAAACGGACATCCTTAACCGGAAGAAGATAGAATTGCAAGGTGGTATCCTCATGAAGGGATTCACTGATGAAACTCGTAGTTTTGGTGACGTGTGGGCATACAGGGTGGATATTTCTAATAATGATGGAAATGGCGATGAAGTTGAAGGCTATATCTTGAAAATCAAGCGAACTCATTATACTTCCAATATAATTGAAATTATTTCACGGTGGAATCTACGGGAGAAGCTTCACCTGCAAGATGGTTCATTCATCAAGATTTGTTACGATTCAGGTTCATGAAACTCAATCGCCATGCTTTATTCTCTCTAGGATCCCCGTGGTGCTCGTGAGAGAAAAATTTGTTATTCTACTTTCCAATCGCCTGATCTCGCATTGTGCACCTGCACGCTGGACGAATTCTTCCATTTTCTCGTTGCTTGGTTGTTGATCAGGGCCCATGAGGATGATATCTGGCTTAATCTCCTTGATAATTTTTGAAAAATCAGTTGTGCTAAAACCAATAACCGCATGCTTGATTCCCTTTAGATTCTCGATCATGTACCTGCGTTGCCGTTCTGGAATGATAGGAGCTTTCCCCTTTAATTTCTTGACGATGGTGTCTGTACCGATTACCGCCGTCACATCCCCTAAGCTATTCGCCTCATGAATCAAGTGCACGTGGCCAGGATGTAACAAGTCAAAGGTTCCTGCGATCATCACGACCTTCCGAGTTATCCCCTTCATGGATGCTCCCATTATTGTTTAATTGCAGTAAGGTTCACGAATACTGGACCATTGAGTTTAATGCGTTTCTGATTATCAGTGATGAATCTCATCACTGCGGCATCTATCTTTACGTTAACATCAGACGCTTTTTTCACCATCTTGTACCTGCAGGTTACCTCTTTCCTTCCAGATGATGCGAGCCGCTCCAATTGCCAAGTGAAATCATTCACGATTCCCTCGATGAAGGTGATTCCTGTTCCAATGGCGTCATCGGGAATCTCCCCCCTCATGCTATCATAGCATTTTATCTCCCCATCCTGAACGATGATTTCATTCTTGATCGCCTTACTTACCAGCTGTACTCCCGATTCTCGTTCCCACGTGGATATTTTTACGGGTATCCCGTTGATGGAAAAGGTTCCAATATCAAGGTCGCACGGCGCTGGATCCCCCCCGTGTGTATCAATGAAACCAAGGATGGCTTTCACTACTTCCTTGCCATTTTTTGTCTTCGGTTTCCTGTTTATCGAAATCAATTCGGATATTTCCTTGTCCGAGAACGTCCGATTGCTGTAAAAATACGGATAAGCAAGTTGACGAATGTCG
>WJJB01000028.1 GCA_014729935.1 Candidatus Bathyarchaeota archaeon
CGCCCATGCATAAACGTTGGCAAGCGTAATCACGCCATCCTCATCATAATCGTAAAACCCGGTTACCATCCTTGCAGGTATTCCAAATCCACGAGCCAACATAACGAAAGCAGATGCAAAATCATAGGGAGTACCACTGCCATTGGGGTACGCTAGACCGGGGCGACCGAGAAACCACTCGATCATGTCTTCTGATTGGTCCGGCCTCTCGGGTTCACCAATGAAATACGTGTAATTCAGGTTCAATTGGTCCCTGATATAATCACAGATCGTCCCGGCATCTTGGGTGAAAGGATTAACAGCTGCATCAAGATCGGTGAAAAACTGGTTATATTCTGGATGACTGGAACGATACACTCCAAGATCATTTCCCGGTATTTGCATGAAGTTTTCAAATCCCGTGGTATCCATGTCACTTGGTTCCTCCGATTCCGACTTGAGCGTCATGGCAAGGGAGGGGTTCATGGTTGGATCGCTGAGAATGGAATAGGTGAGGTTCCCAGGATTGCCTGATTCCGATACTTGGAGGCTCACGTCATCATATGAATCAACGAGCCATGCCGATTCATCATTGATATAATAATCGGTATCCCAATTATCATTCAAGGTAGATCGCAGGGTATTATTGCCATAACGCGGGGTGAAGGGAAACATGGGCGCCCGCATGTTCACGTTTGAAAGGGATGACAGGTTAAACCTGATTGATCTTGCACCGGTGTTTTCCAAGGTGTTCCCCAAATTTGGTTCAATGTATTCGTCTGGAAGGAACACGTCGGCTGTGGAGCCCTTCGACCACGATGAACCATCTGCTGAAAGGGTGTCATAGACACCTTGGCGCATCATCCGGTAGGAAGGATCGTAAGGTTGCCAACCCATCGGCCCATAATCGGTAATCAAGTCTTCATATGTGAAGATAGGGATATCAAAATTGGATATGTTGAAATCACCAAAGTTATTCCCAACATCAATGTCATCGGGATCGAACCAGTCCAGGAAGTCCATTGGAAGGTCATCCAATGCATTAGGATCGAAGATGATGGTGATGTTGAAATCCAGCTCGGTTTGGTCGTAATCCGTCTTCCAATCGTCGGGAAGATCATCATGTGTGCCATATCCATTCCGGTTACCTCCCCCGAAAATATAATCAATGATCGCTGGGACACTAAACCATGCAACAAGTAATACAGTCACGAGTATGCCCCCGACGATGATTTTCCTGATTAAACCCTTTTTAGTTAGGTTTCCGATAAATTCCCGCTTTCTTAATGGCATGGATATCACATCATGTGGAAAAGAGTCTCGATCCAGTAACGGACAATGATATGTAAGAAAATCTATACTAAAAAGGATCTACCTTCCAAGATATCAGGTTCAGGCCCCATCATAAGGGTGCTAGAGGTGGCATTAGCAATAAAGTCCTTGAAGTGCTTGAGAACGTGATCACGGTAAATATTGGACTTCTTTTTCACCCGAGGATTTTCTCGATATTCTTGCAGGCTTTCGCCATGTCCAGGTGCAGCATCCCCATCTTGGCCTCGGCTGTTGCAAGGATGGTAAGAATGGCATGCTCGCCGGCATACTGGCATACGAATACCCCCGCATCCCCTTCGACGATGAGCCTACGCATAGTGCCCCTTTGTAATTCCTCGCATGCTCGCATGGAAACGGATAACAATGCTGCTGCCATCGCACTCACGATGCCTTCGTTCGAAGTCCGTGGCAATTGCGAGGCGATGGGAAGCCCTTGCACTGACACGATGGAACCTGCCGTGATTTCCGCGTTGTTTGCCTGCATTTCCCGGAGCAGTTCAACAAGTTGATCAACGCTTCCTTGAGGTGTGGGTTGCATGAGACCATTCGCCAATATATGTCTTGTTATGAGTTATCCCCCGTCACATAAAAAACTAGTTAGATGGTAACCGATTACCACGATTGCCGCTACAAGCTCCTTTGATAAAGAAAAACATTAAGTAAATGCGGTCGACCGCAAAAGGCAACAATAAAAGGTGGGATAATGGGAATGAGTGAGCTTTGACTGGATGATTTCCAACAAAAATGAGGTTCGAATTGAGCTGGGAAGGATCAACCATATTTGATTCCCATGATACGTGTTTTTTTTAAAAATATCCTCCCCGCTACATGAGGGCCAGCGGGCTTCACAACCAGCAAAAAAGAGTTTTAACTCAGCAAGGATTATCAATCTTGGTCCAATCGACCATATCCCAACAATTACGCCATGTGATCCACCTTGAATGCGAAGAAACAAACAGAAGAAGCCTCCAGTAATGAATCGGCTGATGCCGGGGAAAAGGAGGAACATGAGCTGACCGAAGAGGAAAGGAAGGAAAAGGCTCTTGAATCCTACAGGCAAGCTGGAAAAATTGCAAGGGAAGCCTTGAAGAAAGGTGTTTCTCTTTGTAAACCAGGGAAGAAAGTTATCGATCTCATAGAGGAGGTTGAGGGTTATATCATTGAAGAAGCAGGGGAGACTGGCGGTATCGGATTTCCCATGAACGTGTCCATCAACAACGTGGCAGCACATTATACCTCAGGGCCGCGTGACTTCACGGAGATCGAAGAAGGGATGATGGTGAAGCTGGATCTAGGTGTTCACGTGGAGGGATACGTGGCAGATCATGCAACTACGATCAATCTCAGTGATGATCCCGCGCTTGAAAACCTACCAGTTGCCGCTGAGGAATCCATGGAAGCAGCTATTGGGATGTTGAAAGTGGGGGCGAAAACCCACGAGATTGGAAGTAAGATTTACGAGATCATCAAATCATACAATTATAATCCCATTCGAGATTTAAGCGGCCATTCTCTCGAGCGATGGATCGTCCATGGGCAGAAGCAGGTTCCACTGATTCCAGTTCCAACAGGGAATGTCATTGACGCGGATGATGTCATAGCAATCGAAACTTTTGCCAGCACGGGGGAGGGGCAAACCCACCCGCAGAATTATGGCAATATTTTCCAGCTCATGATAACCAGAACTCCCAAGATACGGAATAAATCTGCGAAGAGACTGATCGGGTTCATTGCAAAGAATTTCAAGACTTTGCCCTTTTGCCACAGGACTTGGTCAAAAGAAATCGCGGTTCCCAGGTTTGCATTGAACGAGCTCATCAACTCTGGTATCATCATGGAACACAAGATTCTATCCGATATCAAGGGAAGTTACGTCGCCCAATCGGAGCGAACCGTGTACATTCACGAGGGAGAAATCGAGATTCTCACGTGACCTACCTTTTTCACATCCCTCATTACCGAAAAACTTGCAGGCGGGATAAAGATGACCCCCGGGGACTATCTTGGCAAGGAGAAGGATGCCTTCATCCACGTTGTTACCACCAGGAGAAGCTACAGGGGGCATTACTCCCCTCGCATGGTGAAACCTCAAGTTGTCGAAGATTGTATTAATATGGCAAGATGGGCACCATCAGCACACAACGCGCAACCATGGCGGTTCATGACGGCAATGAAACACCTTGATTCTCACGAGGGTTTGAGATCGATTCTCCTGGATCGAATGAGCGAAAAATATTCAATCGCCTTGGAAAATGACGGTAAATCAAAGATGGATGCTATTTCGGTAAGCAAGGGTAAAAACCAGGTATTCGTACAAGCACCAGTTTTGATCATTGCCTTCCTCGATGCGGGTGTTCTTGATTCGTATCCAGATGCGGAACGGCAGGAAAATGAGTTCTTGATGGGAGTGCAAAGTGTTGCAGCAGCAATACAAGTGCTTATACTTACCTTGCACCACCACGGGCTAGCTTCTTGCTGGTATTGCGCGCCCCTTTTCTGCAAGGAAATTGTCAGGAGGGTATTACACCTTCCCGATAAATGGTCCCCTCAAGCTTTCATCACCGCTGGGTATCCCATGAATGATCAAAAACTCCATTCGCGTCAAGAAAAGCAAATTCTAACGGAAAGAAGGCGGAGGAAGAATCTAGATGAAATCTGTTTCCCTATCAATCAATTCCACGAGGCGGGTAAATCTTGAAGGAGAATTCCATTGCCATCTTGGCTGGGGGGATAGGTGCTGCAAAATTTATTGATGGTGTATCCCGGCTCAAAGCATTCATTCCAGAGGAGAATGTTCGCGTTATCATCAACGTGGGAGATGATTCCACGATGAATGGCCTTTACATTTGTCCAGACTTTGATATAATCGCGTACACGATAGCCGGAATAGTAGATCCCGTGAAAAAATGGGGCATTCAAAACGATACCTTCAATTGCCTTTCCATGCTCGAGCTCTACACTGATGAGCCTCAATGGTTCTCCATCGGTGATAAGGATTTCGCCACTCACCTGTTCAGAACGAAATTACTTGCCGAGGGTAAAACACTAACAGGTGTAGCTTTGGAAATTCAACAGAGGTTAAGCGTGCGATTTCTATTGCTCCCTTGCACGGATGATATTTTGAGAACCATGATTCACACGGTTGATGGTGACCTGCTTGAATTCGAAGAATATTTCGTCAGGGAGAAGGCAATGCCCAAGGTGGAATCAATCAGCTTCAGGGGAAATAATTCGGCAAAGGCAACACCCCAGGTGCTGGAAACACTATCATATTCAAAGAAGATCATCATTGCACCCTCGAATCCATACCTTTCCATCGATCCCATCTTGGCAACAGGGGGCATCATGACCTTGCTTGAAGAACGCAAGAAAGACGTTTCGTTCATATCCCCGATTATTAACGGGAAGGCAATCAAGGGACCAACAACAAAACTAATGAAGGAATTTGGATTAGAGACTTCTTGCGTTGAAATTGCGCGACATTACAATAGCGTGGCTTCAACGGCTTTCATCGATATTAGGGACAAGGAAAAACGAGGCGCCATCGAACAGCTTGGATACAAGGTCCATTGCTGTGACACGCTGATGATTGACGCGTCGAAGAAAAAGGAACTGGCCAGATTTGTCTTGGAAAAGCTATTTTAATTTATCACGGAGACTCGGTTCCATTGCACAGCATGTCTCATGGCGTGTAATCTCGTAACCACGTTTCAGGAGTGTTTTTTTCAGGCTTCCGCTTGGAAGAGCGATCCGTGTAATTCCGGAGCGGAATGCTTGATGATCGTACACCTGCTTGTATTTCCCCCCGGGGCGCATGCACCCTAGGGCTAGTTCAGATCGAGGGAAAAATAACCTGGCTATAGCGATTACTTTACCCACCTCCACGGGATCAATGAGAGCAAAATCATCCCGTGCACGAGGCGGAATCAAGATGATGAAAACCAATAATCGTGGATCCAAGGCAGTTAAATAATCCAGCACCAAGTGCTCAGAGCTTAAACGCCCATGATTCAAGCCAATGCACACGTGAGGAATGATTCTTGCCGTGGTGAATCCCGCCAAGATGAGATCAGTTAATGTTTTCTTGTAATCATCGACAGATTTATCCATGCCATAAATCTCCTTGATGGTTTCATTATCACCGACAAAGTCCATTGAAATCGTATCAATTCCGGTTTCAAGTAATTTTTCGGCTTCCTTTTTCGAAATCAAGCCCGCATGGACATTCAAGAGCAATTTGGTGTTAGCTTTTATTTCCCGGATAACCGGATAGAAGGGTTCCATCTTGACAATTCCCTCGCGAGTTGAACCTCCACTTATTAGCGCCCCTTTACCGCCGGAAAGGTGGATGTCATGCAATACCTTTCGTAAATCTTCAGGTGATGTGGCAGGGATCATCCCTTTCAAGTATTTCCGGTTGCAATGGAGGCATTGTAGCTCGCACGCGGTGCCGGTCAGGGAAATGGAGGGAAAGGAATCACCGGGAATGAATGAAGCGATCTTCATCCCGAAATGTCGATTCGTCTCCATTCTCAGGCTGGTTTGCAATTTAACAAATGCATCGATGTCCATTTCCATCAAGCAATCCCACGCTTTTCTTGGTGACATGGAGCGCAATGCGTCGACTAGATCCGATTCACGTGTGGTCATGGATACCTCATGCTCCACTCCCTTGATGCATACTTCCTTTTCAAATCACGAACCCGTGTTTTCTCCCGTTCTGACAAGCATCCGTCAATGAACGGTGCACCCACTTGATGTTCCATGGATTTCTTGAAGGCGCTGGCAAAGGTTGCCAGTGTTACCTTGGAACGCATATTGTGCCCTATGCCGGTTACTTTTGCCTTGACAGAGCGTACCATCTTGGATTGTTCCACGCCCTCTGGTGGTTTCAAGACGCTATACATGACACCGGGATCCACGCCGAGTAGAATGGTTCCATGTTGCAAGAACACGTTCCTCTTGATGCATTGTGCATTTCCTGAAAACTTCTTTCCATCAAGAAATAATGCCGGGCACCCGATTTTTCCCCTTTCCGTTTCGAGAGCTAAGGTTGAGAGGGTTTCTTGAATGGCACGCATTATAAAACCATACACATCATCAATGCTGGGAGCTTTCTTACCGAGAATACAGGCTAAATCTTTTCTTGCCATTACCACGGAGTAAGTAATTTCCTTTCCTTCAGCGTGTAGCACCGCACCGCCACCTGAAATTCGTCTCACGACTTGGTATCCCCTTTTATCTAATTCCTCGAGATCGACTTCTAAAGAAAGTGATTGGTGCCTTCCGATGGTCACGGTGGAGGGAGCCCATTGATATAATCTTACCGTGTTTGGTGCCAATCCCTCTATCCTTGATTCCAACAAGGCTTCATCAATCGCCATGTTGGTTGGTCCATCGTTTGTCGATGGTGATAAAAAGCGCCAAGGTTTGAGATTAACAGTCAAGTTCATCACCATCATGTATTTCTTCTTGAAAGAGAATTTGGATCGCGGATGTGATATCTTGGTTGGAGAGGGGAGCGGGATGGTTGTATATTGTTCCCCCGGGTTTCGATGTATAGAACGGCCGGTTGCAACCAGGGCATCCAGTGGTTTCAAACATGCGACCTTTTGACTCGTGCACGATTTGCTCGATTTTGGCTCGCGACATCCCCCACCCGGTGATCTTGCCTGTTATCTTGTTAAATGAGAAATCGTCCACCTTTTTGAATCCACGGGTAATCAAGAACCTGGCAAGTTGCATCCTGCGGTAACATTCAATGGTTGGACGTGGATGAAGCGAGAGGGCGGTTCCACGGACTGGCGTGAACGCAAAAAGTCCCAATGTGATATCCTGTTCGTGAATTTCTTGCATGAGACGAGTGAATTGCTTCTCCGTCTCGCCAAGTCCGACAATGAGATGCGTCGTTACCCTTCCCTTTCCGAAGACCTCAAGGGCCTCATGCAAGGCGTCCAAATGGGTTTCCCATCTGAACGGACCTGAAATTTTTTTACCTTTTATCTTGGAGAAGATCCCTTTCGATGAGGCATCCAAAGCGATACCGATCCTATCAACGCCAATATCATGAAGGACTTCCATGGTTTGCCTGTTCACGGGAGTCATCGCAATGGACATGGGCACCGTCTCGTCCTGCAAGAGATCCCGAGCGGTATATATCATGTCATCAATCCAAGAATTGCATAGGACTGTTTGCAAGCATACCCGAAGGCAGATCCCCTTTTTAAATGCTTCTTTTATTCGTGTTTTAACCGAATTCCAAGGAAAACGCGGCCAAGATACCCTCGAGAGCCATTTCTTGTTCCCGATAATGGATTGTCGGGCTTGCGGGCAAAATGCACAATTTGCACTACAACCCAGTGTTGAATATTGGAGCAAGTGCACGCATGTTGGCAAGGTTTCCATTTTTAGTGATTGCAAACCGAGCAGGGAGGCAGAACCAGCTGATATCCTTATATTTTCCATCTTGAACCCATTACTTGAAATAGAGAAGTTCGATGGTGATATACGAATGCTCATAATTGAAATTTACCGTGAATTCTCAAAAACAGCATTTCATTTGAATGACACGCGCTCCCTGAGGAAGAACTTTCGCTCGTAATTCAAGAACCAAATATCGACTGGCGAGAAGCACAAGATTGCTCTCGATTCCTCGTTCACCTTATTGAAAATGGGAAACTTGGCTTTCATGGCTTCAAAGGCCTTTCTGAATTCAGATTCTCCATGCTTCAGGACTTTACCAGTAGCAAAGACCTGCAAGGCTTGCAAGTTATTTATCGATTGCTTATTGATGGGAATATCATCATGAATCTCGTAGGCTACTTTGGGATTCTCATTGATATTGCTCACTTTCCTTGAACTTGGTCGGCACGTGACATAGACTTTTTCACGAATGCTCACGTATTCCAACGCCGTCGCATCAGGAACAGCATCCAAGTTACATGTAGCCATGGTGAGTATGGAGTGATCTTCAAGGTAATTCAAGATGTCGATAATGATCTCGCTCCTTGACCTTTGCTGGGGTTCTCCTTTGGATCCTGGTGTTTTTTCGTTCACATTCATCACCTTCATGTACCATTCACGAGTTAATCTATTTTGTGAAAGGAAAGCCATAACTTTGGTGAGGGGAAAATAGTTCCCCGTGAAGAAGAAGCTTAATGTGCCTGTGGACTCAATAAGGTACGTGACAAATTGAATCCCTCTGGTGGGAACTTTGAAGGGCATGAATTTCTTCCCACGATGGACGTCATGATTGCACCAACATTCAAGATGATCAGCATGGATGATACTGGTAACATTGAAGTGAAAATAGATTATGAGGAACTGGATTCCAAGAGAATTGGTCAATTCCTGCATGTAAACCTGCCACCATTAACTACAGAAGAGGAAGATATCATCAATCCATTGATCCCGCCAACATCCGGCATCCGTATTTCGCTACTAGAAAAAAAGGATGGCGTGTTTCATTGTCCTGCATCGAGGTACTGCATGTTCTTGAGAATCTTCAAGGCAATTAGCCTATTACTACTCGAAAAGATGGGGCATCCTGCCAAGATATTAATCACGAGTGATGAGCGGCCCACGGGTGATCGGTTGGTACGGAATGCCATGCAAGTCTTAGCTGTTGATGAGCACGAATTCGTGGTTCAACGACATGAACCCGGGGACCTACCACTATCGAAATTCATCCATTCTGGATTATCAACCCCGTATTCCAGCTCCTGCATCGCTATCTTTGATGATATTGATGCAGTCATCTGCGTCACAGCAAGTCACAACTCGATCCAATGGAATGGCGTGAAATTCTACTTGAATGTACCAATTCCGATAGCGGGAGATTTAATGAGATCTATCTCTAATCACGCCCTTCAGCAAACACTCATCAAGATGATTGATGCCGATAAGATAACGGTTCACGGCCGTGATTGTGAGGTAGCCGTGAATGATTACATCAAGGATCTCATGGGAAAAGTGATTCCCTTGGAAGGAGTGAGTGGGAAAACCATCATTGTTTGGCCTTACATGGGAAAAGCACCAGGAATAGTGAATCTATTACAAGATCTTGGAGTGAACGTCAAAAGGATCGATAAACAGATGGAACCTCCCGATCCCACGGTGAACTTTCCCCGGAAGGAAATCATCGAAACCATGAAGCAACATGATGCACGCATCGCCGTGATGCTTGATGCGGATAGAGATAGGATCGTGTTCATGTTGAAACGTGAGAACGCATACCAGAAAATGAACCCGAACGAGCTCTACAC
>WJJB01000378.1 GCA_014729935.1 Candidatus Bathyarchaeota archaeon
ACATCATCGGGTTCCTAATCCTGATCGCGGTTACCATCTGGCTCGCCGTCGTGTGGATCATGGACAGGCAGGTGTTTGCCAGGTGGACGGTGGAGTTTCTCATCATTCCAGTTATCAAGATAGGTGTGTGGGGATTTGCATTATTCCTCGGTATCATGGTCGCCCAGGGATTGCTAATGCCCATCCCCTCGGAAATCGTCTTACTCACAACTGGTTTGCTCTGGGGTATTCTCGGTGGAACCATTATTGGTGTTATCGGATCCATGTTGGCAGCATGGGCATGTTACTTCCTGGTTTTGAAAGGGGGACGGCCAATCGCTGAAAAATTCATCAGCCAGAAGGTTCTTGATCCGCTGGATAACTTGATCGATAAGTACGGTGCATGGTTTATCTTCCTGGCACGGGCTGTCCCGTTAATGGCATTCGACCCCATTTCGTTTGCATCAGGGCTACTAAAGGTTGATTGGAAGAAATTCTCAATAGCTACTCTCATGGGTTCCATCATTAGGGGTGTTTTTTACGCGTGGTTGGGCTCCATAATGCTTCCAAAGGATGCTTTCAATTGGGATGTCTCTGCTTGGGTTAATTTCATGACTTCTGGTGAATTTGATGATTTCGCAAAGCAATTTAATATCATCCTCATAACCATCGTTATCATCCTTGTTGGCTTCTTCCTCGTCTACCATTACGTCATAAGTCCTTATATCTCCAAAAGGGGTAAAAAAATCGAGGAAGAAGAAGGTGGGGCGCAAGATGGAGATACCTTCGAAAATGAACAGGTCTCTACGATACGAAAACCTGATGAAGGGACGACTTGAGCCAGATACCCCGGCAATCACAAATTTTTCCACATTCTTTTTCATGGTTTATGTCGCTCTTTTTAAGCATACCTCCAATTATAAGAATGAGATGCACCTGGGCCATTCATATCAAGGGGAGATACGTTGGGAGTACAGGTACTTCAAGCCCTTCTTCGAGCTGGATGGACGGGTAACCAAGTTGAAACGGTATCAATTCCGGGTGGATGGCATAGTGCATGCCACGGTCACTGCTTTCAAGGAGCCTGCTGGAACCAGCGTGTTTCTATATGAGGAACCCCATTCTGGCGTGTTCTTCTACACGAGGGATGATGCTATCTTCGCGCATGCAAGGAAAGGAAAGCACCAGATCTTCCATGTTATGGAGCTCCTCGGTCAGGGAAAAGAGGACAGGTAGGAGATGCTTTTTCATGTATATTCATGGTGATTTTAAAAATCTAGATGCAATAGAAATGCAACCATGGAAATCTTGAATCAACCAGCGCGTGTTCCCGACTGGGAAGATATTAATGATATTATCAAGCACCTTCAATTCGTGTTGGATACTTTGGAAGAATCGGATGAGCATTTCACCATTCGAGCAAGAATAGCAAGAACCATCGCCAACATGAGGGCGGAAAAATCCATCGAGCAAGCAATCGATCGGTTATTCACTTCGATAAACGAGTTCGATGATTCGAGTGAAATGGAAAACTTGATCCTGTATCACGAACCCCCGTTTCTCGGTATCGCGTGATAATGGTTACTTTAACGTTGGAAGGGGGAAATCATCCCCCGTATGCATCACCCATCTTTTCAACAGTTCATGCAATTGATGTTTCTTGTTTACATGTTGCGATTGATGGGCAAGGTTAACTTGCTCAAATGGGTCATCTTCCAAGTTGAACATGAGCCATTCCCCGTTTGAAAAGCACGCGTATTTCCAGCCATCCCTTGTCACGATTCCTCGCCATGGCTTGTCCACGCAATTTCGATGCCCCGTTGGGACGATATACTGAAGGTATGCAGAATCTGGTTCCTCGTCTTTCTTCCTGGTTCGTATCCTGTATCTGGAATAATCGGTACCTTCCATCCACTCTGGTTTTTCGATCCCGCATAATCCAAGCGTGGTCGGGGCGATATCCACGTGATTAAATGGTACCTGGACGGTCCCAACACCCCTCATGTCATACCCCATTGGTTTTTCACCACTAATAATGAGGGGGATGTTGATGGATTCAGAATATGGCGTGGTCTTCTTGAAGTACCCGTGACTACCGTGCATATCCCCGTGGTCGCTGAAGATGATTACATGGGTGTTGTGCAAGATATTGCTGGAAGAAAGAGTGTCCAGTATGCGGCCGATGTTCCAATCGAGGTTTTCGATCATGGCATAAGCTCCTGCAAGTTCTTTCCTTGCTGTTTCTTGGATCTCGGGAACACTCGGAACGTTTTCGCGAAGGTGAATTTGAGAAGGATTGAAGCGTTTCATGAACTTGGCAGGAGCAATGTATGGATTATGCGGGGGTTGCACGGAAAGCACGGCAAAGAATGGCTCATGAGCCTCTCCCTGTTTACCTGGTGCAGGGGTTCGCTTCTTGATGTAATTGATGAGCAGCGTGGTTAATTCATCCGTTTCATATCCAGGTAGCCTGTAATGGACTTTTTCACCTGCCTTCTCCCCGTGCACCCAAGTGTCCCATTGGCTATTATTATTCTCATAAGCCATCCACATCCTGAAACCACCCCGTCGTTCAGGTGGAATGACATGCATGGTTGCCCTTCCCAACCATTCGGGAAAGCCATCGAGATGCCATTTCCCGAAGTATGCCGTGTCGTAACCTTGTTTGTTAAATACATGTGCGATTGTTTCTTGCTCTGGATTTAGTTGTCCCTCGTGCCGGTTCACGCAATGATGCGGGTACTTGCTGGTGAGCATGGAGCCACGGAACGGGCAACAAAGAGGATACCCCGCGCTTGCATTCGTGAAGTTAATACCGGTTAATGCTAGCCTGTCTATATTAGGTGTGTTGACATCTGGGTTGCCATTGCAGCTCAGTGCGTGAGCCGGCAGCTGGTCGGCGATGATCCAGATCACGTTTGGTTGTTCTTGGTTACTCATATACATCACAGGGGGAACGAACACGCTGCTTCCCGAAAGCAGAAGCAGGTGTAATGTTCATGGTTCCACCGGTAAAAAAATTTTCGTCCCAGTCCTTGGGAGCTATTTAAGTCCAACCCAGGTTTAGAAATTCAGATCTCCCGCTTCTTTTTAATTCGTGGATTTTGTCAGGAATTACATGGCAAGAGAAATACGCCTAGCAAAAACGGGGCTTGATCTCCCACGCAACACTTCAGGTAACAGGAAAATATCTTGGTTCAATTCAACCATTAATGATCTTTCACGCGTGTCATCAACAGGTGCTAGTCCACTATTTACTAGAAATATGGAGCACCATAGTGTTTATTTCATTACCGCGAGCGAGCTCATGAAATCGAGATCGAATTCTCTCAAGTTACCAACGGGAAGCAAAGCACTGGATGCTATTCTCCACGGAGGGTATCGTGAAGGCTCCCTCACCGAGATCTCCGGTCCATCAGGTTCCGGTAAGACCCAGCTCGTCCATCAAGCATGCGTCAACTTGCTCCAGTTCAACCTCTCCACTAATGCGAAGTTTCGGGCACTATTCATTGACACGGAAGGTACCTTCCGTCCAGAACGGTTATTGCAAATGGCTATTGCTAATGGAATGAATGTTAAAAACGTCCTACGTGATATCATCTATGCCCGGGTTTACAACTTCTCGCATCAAATTGTGGTAATCGAAAAAGCAAGGGATATCATTAAGGAACAAGGAGTGAAGCTACTCGTGGTTGATTCCATCATCAATCATCTACGGGCCGAATATGGCATCACTGGAACCCAGCTGGTAAGACGCCAGCAATTGCTCAATGTACATCTTCACCAGCTCCTTCAGCTCGCAGGTAATTTCGGCATGATTACCATTATCACCAACCAAGTGATGGTGGATCTATCAGGAGTAGCTATAAATAAAGTAAAACCCGTCGGGGGCAACATCATGGCTCATGGATGCGCATACCGCCTTATGGTTGGTAAAAATCGGGGCCGATCTCGTGTAGCCGAGTTGATTCATGCCCCGGATTTACCCCAAGATAGAGCCATATATTACATTAGCGAGCAGGGGATACGAGATTCATGCTAAATTTCCAAACCTTGGTTCTTAGTACATGCAAACCATCTTGATCGCAATTAAGATGTCACTTGAATTGCATTGGCAAGATAAAAAAAATACCATCCCTTTCTAGAGATGTTTAACCATGAGCATGATCATCTATTATTGCGCAAACCGGAAATGTGGAAAGGAAGTCACTCCCGAGGATTTGGAGTCCCTTCCAGGCGTCAAGTGCCCTCATTGTGGCGGGAGAATTCTTTTCAAAGCGCGACCAAAAATCGTTCGAAATGTGGAAGCAATATAACTCAAGCTTCTTTTTCTCGAATTTAGCGTGCTCTTTCTTTCTCTACTGCCCGATTTCGCTCATCAATCCAAGAAGCTCGATGGTTTCCACATTTGTTTCATCTGCTCCCGTTTCAAATCATCGCGTTTTTTTTGCAGGAAGCGATACACGGTTCTATGACTTTGTCCGTTTATGAGCCGCACGATGGCATCTCTTGCAATTTTTAACTCCTCATACCTTCCAATAATGGATACCGTATTACCAAAGATGGAAACATGGACTTCCATGAGCGATTCGATGTTTTTCTTGGTTTTTCCCGATTCTCCGATTAACCTGGCTTTAATAGTGCGAACACGTTTCTGGGAAGCACCAGTTGCCGCTTCCAAGTCTATGATATCCATGAGAAATTCTTCATCCACGAGTTTCTGGGCGATTTTTGGGTTGAATCCCCTTCCAATGGCTTTTACTATATTTTTTGCGATCCAATCACCGATCATTTCACCCGAGTCGGGTTTCTTCAGTATGATTACCTGCCCCGTGCTGCTATCTATCGTGATATTCGTGCCTGTAATATCCTCGATATGCTTTTTCACTGTTCCTTCCTTGCCGATAAGCACGCCAATACGTGAAGATGGTATCTTTAATGACATCTGGATCATGATCTCTTTTTCATGGATGTGAACTACCTACCCAAGAAGGGGTTGGCTTCATCGAAGATGCTCCCGAGCAAGTCTTGATTTCGAACGGCGGGTTCATGCCGCCTTTCACTTTTCATCCACGGGATCTACGCCCGGGATGATTCGTTAAGGGCTTTTCACCTGATTCGTGGTACCCCGGCCACGTCGATGACAATGATCAACCATGTCTTCTGCTTTAAAAAATTCCCTGACTTGATTCCCGGGTTATCTAATTCCCGATCGCTTCAAGCTGGACGCGCTTTGCCGACCTCCATCTTGATAATGTGCTTGCGTTGTCATTTAAGGGATTCGAGACCGTACTATTTCTACTGGGGCGACTTCATTCCGTCAATAAGACAACGGGTTCGCGAAACAGATAAAAGCTCATGAAACAATGTTCTTCATGTAAAATTAACTTTTTCCCGAATGAATAAGAAGTATCAAGTTCATTGCAGCGAGACACAAATCATGAACGATCAGCCCGAGACTGATGAACCGGATGATGATAAGACATCTTCCTACCAGAAGGGTATAAATAATATTTTAGAAGATGTTGAGACGTATGAAGCATTGATATGGGAATATGTCCTGCGCGTCAACTCAAATTTTTATTCCAAGGAATTTCCAACCACCCAAATCGCAAAAATTATCCTGGATCGATTGCATATTGAGAAGACACGCTTCCCCATATTTCACAAGGTGATTCGGATCATCTTGGCAAATTGGGCGACTAATGGCTTGTGCGAGCGTGTGAGAAGAACCAGGTCTTCTGGAACGAAAAAAACCAAGGTAATATATCGATTCAATGAGGAAGGATTGGGAAAGATAAAGGCGAAATTCATCGATAAATGCATATCTGACATCATCAACGAGGATGCGCTAAAAAGGGAATTGCAGGTGCTTAAGACTAGGGAAAAGATCATAGACGACCTTAATTTTTATTTATCGGAAATGAACGATGCGTGATTTATCGTTCACGCTACCTATATATTAACGCCGCTCGGGCATGATTCCACCATTCCCCGATAGTTTATCCGTTTTGCGAGAGAAAACCCGCCCCTTTAGTTTAGGGGCGGGATAAATCTCGTTTAGGGTATGGTAGTTCAAGATTCAAGTGGTTAATCTTCCTGCCGAGGATTATCACCGTTGCCACGAGTGCCCCGCTCAATCCTATCACTATCCCCAAGATCGTGTAAAATAATACCACACTTCTCCCACGCAAACAATGTAGCGTTATCCAACGAGGGGATGATCCGGACATGCTCTATTTGCATGCTTGACGAGTCGATGGACGAACTCCACACGTGATTCCCCGCGCCATCTCGACTCTCGGCATTGATGATGTACTTCATCGACCTCCGCGGTCGTGTTGACCCGTCTTGCACCATCTCCAGAATCATGACTTCCCGCGGTTCCCGCGGTAGATGAGTTGGTGATTGTAACGTGTCGTTCTTCTTGAAGGATTCGTTTTCCCTCACCGTCCACGTTTTGAATCGTTTCATGCCCTCGATGTTGAGATCCTCGACGATGATAGCGTAGTGGTTTCGCACGAATTCCATGGAGGATTTTTGTTGCCAATCGTTCCCATGGGTCCTGATCTTCCCATAAAACTTGGCGAGCTTGGCGCGTGCCTTGTCTCGGTTGTTCTATCCCTTTCGCTTCCGGGAAAAATTCTCCATCTCCGAATCTGCACCCGTACAAAGCAGGCTATTCGATGCAGTGGCGCATGCAGTGGTGATTATTAACACGGCGTGATTAGAAGGTTAACTAGTTTACCCGTTTTCCGCCAGAAAGCCACGTCCTTTAGTTGATTAGGGTGTAGGAGGTTATAACTGCAATTCACCTTGTAGGTTAAGAATCTAGCGAATCCTTCACTAATAACTTCCCTTTGATCCTATATCCTCCAGGAATGCTTTACCATCCGTATCAAGAATTATAAGATTATTATCCTCTTTCACTAATTTCAAGCTCTTCAATACTGGGATCCTACCCTTTATGCATGCAACTGGAACCCCCGACAGGAAATTGATCGTTTGCATATCCATTGGCCCGAATCGTAATACTTCCAAGATCTTGATGCCCATGTCGCCCAAAATCATTTTAATTGATTCATGGTGTTGCATGGTGTAGTCGTTCCGGTAAAATTCGTTAATGATGGAATCCACCATAAAAACCTCGATGAATCCCTGCTTTAGGTGATCAATATCGTGAATATAAAAAAAGTTTACCGATCATCCTGTCTGGGTCCCTCATTATCTCTCTCAAGTGGATCGCGGTTTTCGTATCAGGGAACTACATGGTAAGACATGCAACCACGCCCGGAGGTGGTTGCATTACTTCATGCCAAAAGTTTAATTTATTTTACTAATTCCCTAACTAAATCCAAGCATTAGGTTCATGCACGTGTTAGAACCTAAGGAGATCAATGCTACATGAGGCATCTTGGAGTAGATTGAAGCATGTCAAAAATAAAGATTGCCATTGCAGGATTGGGTAATTGCGCAAGTGCCTTAATCCAGGGTATGGAATATTATAGGAGCATCTCAGGGGAAGAAGCATATTTCCACGGGTTAATGAATCCTGAGATTGGTGGCTTCAAACCGAGCGACATTGAGGTCGTGGCAGCATTTGATATCAATACCAAGAAAATCGGTAATGATGTGAGTAAAGCCATCTTTGCACCCCCAAACGTGTGCGAATTTATTGCAGATGTCCCTGAAATGGGAGTTACCGTGAAACCAGGACCAATTCTTGATGGATGCGCTCCCCACATGCGCGACTCCTTTTATTGTTATGATGATTCCGAGATGGAACCGGTTGATGTAGCGAAAGAGTTGATGGATAAAGGAGCAGAGATGCTCATAAATTTTCTTCCAGTTGGAAGCGCATTAGCGTCTCGGGCATATGCAAGTGCTGCCTTGGAAGCGCGCTGTGGTTTTATCAATTGCATCCCAGAATTCATCGCTTCTGATGACGATTGGGCAAGAAAATTTGAAGAAAAATCACTACCCATTGCAGGTGATGATATTAAGAGCCAAGTTGGAGCTACTATCCTGCATAGGGTACTGGGGAAATTATTCTTGGATAGGGGCGTAATCGTAGATAAAACCTACCAGTTAAATATTGGTGGAAATACTGATTTTGAAAACATGAAGATGGAAGACCGGCTTAAAACAAAACGCATTTCGAAGACTTCAGCTGTTTCATCGGTTTTTCCATACAAGGTACAAACCCGGATCGGGCCAAGCGATTACGTTCCATTCCTGAAGGATAAAAAGATCTGTTATATTAGGATTGATGGAGTGACCTTCGGGGGATTACCCTTAGTTATGGATGCGAAGTTGCGTGTTGAAGATTCTCCAAATTCTGCAGGGGTGGTTTTGGATATCATCAGGTGCATGAAGATTGCCCTTGATCGCAATATAGCCGGCAGGCTTGATAGCATCTCCAGCTTTTCCTTCAAGCACCCCCCTGTTCAACCTGAATCGGACGTGATTGCCAAGCAACATGTGGCGGAATTCATAAAAGGCGATCGAGAAAGATGATTTAGTTGCCAATAATCTGAATGAAGGGAATTTCACGAAAAAGCATACATGCATCAATCATCCATCGTTGTGGTCCAGCTATTACCTTGAATGCCAGATCTGCCTCATAATTTCGAGGAGTTGATCCCGATCCTCTTCAAGTATCCCCCTTTCTTTGCAAAAATTAGACAAGAATACGCAAAAGGCTTTTGAAAGCTCCTCCTGCACGGTTTTCTGCAATGCTTCCCGCTTGAATCTTGTTAAAACCAAATCAATATCATCCAGATCCAATCCTTGCCTTTTCATGAACTGGTTTATCCATGATATCATGTGTTAAAATTACCAAGAAGTATTTAACTATCTCCAAAAAATCAAACGGGATTATCCCAAGGTAACCAAAGAATCTTACGTTTAGCTAGCATGTGTACAGGGAATAATTTGGCTTATGGAAGCATGCAATTCACTTTACCATTTCTCCAACCAAGGTTGTGAAAGCGTCATTGACGTTAAGCGAGGTCTTAGCAGATGTAAGATAGGTTTCGATAGCTCCAATGTCTTTTCCCACTTTCATGATTTCTTCCTTGGTGAAATGATGATTCAGGTCATTCTTGTTTGCGAGTAAAATGATAGGAATACCGGGGCAATATTGCTTGATTTCAGGATTCCAGTAGTTCTTCACACTATCAAAGGTTTCTTGGCGTGAAAGATCAGCAACAATAAAAGCCCCCGTCGCTCCCTTGTAATATAATTTCCTCATGACATTCCATTTTTTCTCACCTGCGATATCCCAGCAAGTTAGTTGGAAAATGATGTTTTCCTTCGGTCTTACTTCCTTTAAATAAAGGTTAGTTCCAATCGTGGGAAGATAATCGTTTGGGAATTTCTGTTCAACGAAGCATGAAATAAGTGACGTCTTTCCAACTGCACTATCGCCCACTATCACGCATTTCCCTTTGTAGGTTGTAGGTTCCATATTAATTCCATTATTGGGTTATTGTTTGGGAGCTAATCTTGCATTGAAAGCAAATCATAGTTCTTAAGCACTTCCCCTACATAGTTCACCGGTTGAAACTTGAAGCCACATGGTTTCCACACATCAATGTCCTACCGGGAACATTCATAAATTCCGTCGTGTGCCAAGGTTAAAAAATTCGAGGATGGTGATTTAGACAAGTGAAAGCTTTAGGATAACAAGTACCTTGAATGCGCCCCCAATGAAACTAGCTAACGGCAGGGAGAATGGACAATAGTAACTGGTGACATTAGTGTCTCACATCATCTGCATTAATAATCCCCATAAATGGTGATTTGCACCCATGTACTTAAACCAAATAATCGAAAGTATCAACGAATTGGCACCATCAATGTATTCAGTTAGTGGTGAGACATATGGTTTGGAATTCGGGAGAAAAACCAATATAAGTTCCATAATCATCAAGCGATGTCAGGTAGGCGTGAATCCCACGCTTAATTGCATTGAAGCAGCATGCAGGTGCAAGGCGAACCTGATCATCACCCACCATTCGCTCATGAGTCCAGGATTTGAAAAAATTAGGGAGATTCGTTTTGAAAAGTATCGCCTACTTACCAAGAATAACGTGTGGATTTACACGATTGGCGACAGGATTACAGGTGCTAGAGAGGGCATTAGCCAGTCCTTATGTCAAGCCTTGGGTCTTGAGCCAACTAAAGATTTCAATGTTGAATCATTTAACGGTACATACGTACCCATTGGAAGGATTCATGAATCTCAAGGTAGCCATAGTTTGGAAGATCTTATAATATCTATCAAGGAAAACTTGAACGTGAATCATGTCCGGTTCAATGGGGATTTATCATCGAGAGTAAAAAAGATACTTGTAATTGGAGGGGAATTCAAGAACATCTCGTGGTTCCAACATCTCCTAGATGAAGGAGTTGATGCGATCATTACGGGGGACCTTGATCCAACCATCAAGTGTATCTGTAGTGATTTATCCATCAGTTTCTTGGAAGTATCGCATTATGAAAGTGATATCATCGGAATGAGCAAGTTACGGTTCATGCTCTCCATGAAGCATCCAAATACCGATTTCGAGCTGTTTGATGAACCAATATTCACATACCATTAAGTCAAGGTAACCTGAAATCTTCTTAAACCTGAAAGGTAATGAATACATGGATAAGCACAATAAAACCTTTGATGAGTATCTAAGATGCCGATTCTTGAATATAAAAGCATGTCTCCCTTGATATCAGAGCAAGCATATGTTTCGCCGAACGCCACAATCATTGGAGATGTGATGGTGAAAGATCATGCGGTTATCTGGCCAGGATGCGTGATACGGGGGGATTTTTCAACAGTGACTATTGGTGAGTATTCCACCGTATTTGATGGTGTCGTGCTCCACGCAAGAACCAAGAATAGTCCCGTGAATATTGGGAATCATTGTATCTTGGAAACTGGGTCTTGCATTTATGGATTGTTTACTGAGGACTACGTGACAATCTCCAAGAACACGGTGGTATTTGAAGGTACCACCATTGGAGAAGGCGTGATAATACTCCCTGATTCAATGGTTCCCTCAGGCATGAATATACCTGCAAGAACGGTCATGCAGGGAGATCCCGTGATTACCATCAGGGAAGTGAGCCGGGCAGATATAGAACGACAAAAGGAAAGAGCCGAGCACTATAGCGATTTATTCGACAAGATCAAGCAAAATTTCCCGAATATCCAACCTTACATGGCCAATCAAGCAGATTTTTTCAAGTTCCTCTTAGAAAAGGAGTAAATAGCCGTTTCCATGGCTATATTATCCTTCATTAATTATCGTATCACGCTTTGGAGGAATAGTTCCTCGTTTTGGAAAATCATCCTTGGACTTTTTCTATGAATTTATTCACCATGTCCGTGAACCCATTCACCATGACATTATATTTTGGTGCAATATTTTTCAAGAAGTACTTGATGCAGGCAGGAATGGCGAAAAATTCGTACTTGAATTCGGAGAATCCCCCCTCATCCATGATTGCCGACACATGGATTTCTTGGGATGTGCCCAGGTTCCCATCTTGATCTGCGTCGAAACAAATTTCAGGTAACAAGTGGTTGGCCTTAAGGCAATCGAAGAGAAATTCCCTGGCATTTTCCCTTGGAACCTCTTCCTTGAGCAACACGGCGGCTGATGACCAGATCCATTCATCTTTCATCCGCATTAATACAAGGAAATCCTTCTTTTCAATCACCCATGGAGCCCCAATGACTTCATATTCTCCAAGGACGGTTCTCCCGTATCTCACCTCGATGCGCTTCAAGTATTCCTCCAGCTGATCAAGCACTTCACCCTCGGAAAATTTGCCCTGGTTGCCCATGATATGTCACCTAATTCGTACATGCTAATATATAGTGAGAAATAAACTCGTGTTGTAAAAAAATACAAATTCTGTCACAAGAAATGCAACTAAACCTGCCATCAGCAAGAAATAGTACTTCTTATTCCATTTGAAGATATTCGCCCCATCAAGTAAACCAACGGGAAGCATGTTGAAAACGCCAAGAAATGTGTTAATATACGCTCCGTAAAGAAGTAGCACGCGATACTCGTCATTTCCAGGTGGAATCAAGAAAATCACTGGGAAGATGATGCAAGAAATGATGAAGTTCGATAATGGCCCGGCGATTTTGCATTTCCCTGCATGGTCCCGGTTATCCAAGCCGATAACAACCACTGCTCCGGGCAAAGCAAAGGGGGGGAAGGTTCCACTTGACATGAGGTATCCCCCGACTCCTATTGCCGTTAGTAACATTCCAAATGTGAGTAACCTGAAACGTGCAGGTAATCCGTAATGCCTTCCAACTTGCCTGTGGGAGAACTCATGCGTCAAGAATCCTCCTGTTGATATGGAAGCTAACAAATAGGGAAATATTGCCCGCTCAACACTAGTAAAAGAGGGTAAAACAAGTTGACTGAATATGCTCATCGCCGTGAGGATCCCTATGAAGAACATGATGGCAAACGCAATGGCGATATGAAATGGCTCCTTTAATTTCGGTAGCATGACCCCCTTTATGACAACACCGCTAGAGGGATCGAACGGATCTCCATCGAATTCGGTTATATTTGGTTCCCAAGAATACTCGCCAGGTGAATCTTGCTCCAAAGCAGCTTGGGAATAGGTGGCAGCATTCCCTGGTGTCGATCCAAACGGGGTATAATCACGTGGTGACGGGATCGATCCCGTGCAATCATGGTTTTCTGGTAACCTGTGGATGGCACAGTATGATTGCCCACAATTTTTACATGGAAAGAGCATGTAACTAGTTTCTCCACAGAAATCACAGGTGTTCTTGCCCATCGATACTCATTTGATATTATCAATTTCAGGAAAAAAAAGGTTCCTTCTTTGATTAATCATCAATCCTATCATCTGTGGGATGGAATTTGCTTGCATTACACCTCAAGCTCTTCCATCTGCGAAAAGTTATTCTTTACCAAGAAGAAGGCAAGCATTTCAAATACTTCTTCAACGTTCTGTCCTTCCTTAGCACTTGTTTCGATATATGAAAGGTTAAGCTCCTTAGCTAGAGTTTCTGCCTCCTCGGGATTTACTATTCTTTGTTCTTCGAGGTCAATCTTATTTCCAACGAGAACTATGGGAATTGGTTTGCCGATATTTTTAAATTCCGCCATCCACGAGTTCACATGCTCAAATGTCTCTCTCCGGGTTACATCAAATACGATAATTCCTGCACTTGCATTGCTGAAATAGCTTTTTCTAGTGCGTTTAAACAAATCTTGCCCGGCTAAATCCCAAATACTGAAATTACACACCACGTTTTCACCCCTGAGCTTATATTCCTTTTTCATGATATTTGCTCCAATCGTGGCAATATAATCTTCATTAAACTTTTCTTCCACGAATTTTTGAACAAGGGTGGTCTTTCCAACAGCTCCATCTCCTGCCAGGACCAGCTTGAATATATAATCTCCCGATTCAATCTTTATTTGCTTAAGCTTCCCGTCTCTTTCGGGTTCCATCTCCTTTCTTGCTTTTCCTAGCTGTATCATGGGGATCTTGGAAATGACTGTCCGGTTATCCAGTATTCTCGTGATCTTTTCAGCACAAAGATATGCATATGGAAATATGTCGTCCAAGTTCGCATAAAAATCTGCAACGGTAACAAGTAATGTAAGCTCCCCTGCTTCTAGAAAAACAAGCCTGTAATTATCGGTATCGAACGTGCCGCTACCAAAAAGCCCCGTGTTAAATTCCGTGGTTATCTTCTTTAGTATTGGCTCGACGATGGCACTTATACCAGAGAGTAAGTCCTCGTCAACCGATGATTTCTTTTTTTTCACTTTTGAGGCTATTACTAATCCATCTCTATCGACAACTAGGGCAGAAATCAAATTTGGCGTTCGGGTTATGTAAGATTCAAGTAATTCGTCTAATTTCTTGGTATCTACCGCCATGAGGACGCCTCTTTCCCTTTAATTGAAACACACATTTACTGTTCTTGTTCGACCTTCTGAACGACCCACTGGCAAAAATCAAGGGAATCATCATCATTCATGCAAAGCGTTTCTTCAACCCTTGCTTTATAATACACGTACTCGGAAAATCCCTGGATATAACCCGTGATGAAGTAATCGATGAACTTGGATGGAATATCAAGCGAGGCTGAAACGTTATTAAGAAGTTGAAAGACAATCTGATCGTTGCTAACATCCCTTGCAATCAACTGCCCCCATCCAGTAGCACTGAAGATATCCGTGAAGAGCTCGGTAATTTGTTCAAGATCCTTTGGTTTAACTTCATCATCCCATTTTTCGATCATGGTCCGACCAAGTTTCTTGCCAAGGAACACCAATAGGGGCTCGGCTCCTTCGCCGTAAATGGAAGAGAGTAAACCAATGATTTGAGGGGGAAACAGGACAACTCTTTCGTTGTACAGCGAGATTATTCCATCATCGAACGAAATTCCCTTTATTTTTAATGATTTCATTGTTGTGCCTCCACGATAGTAAATTCAAAGAGGGAATGGTTTAAATCCTCACTTCTCCAACCCGCTTCCTTCTCCATTCCTGTCACGGTCATGCCAATATGTTCAAGTATACCAAGGAACACGCCGAGATAGACTGTGCTGATGATTTCTTGGTTTTCATCTAGCGCATCATATAGTGGGTTTTCTACCTTCAATGAAAGGGATTCATTGTCTTTGAAGGAATGTAAGCTGACAAGACCAAATCCAAGATATTCCAAGTTTTTTAAAGTTCGATTGATGAAATCCTTCCTGGTCTTGGAGGTACCTGTTTGTTCAGTGGCTTCGGCGATATTCCTACCTACAGTTTTTCCAATCCAAGTGATGATGTCCTTATTTCCTTGGCCTATCAAGTCTCCCATCTGGCCAAGATCATTCGGTCTTAAAACTACAAGCTTGAGGTTCGTATTCTTCAGTAAGATGTGTGAATTTGAATCGATACTGATGTTTTTCAATCCCTTAGAGAATCCCAATTTCTTCAACATGTGAAAAACTTCCAGTTAAATCTTTAGTTACTAGAACATCAACAAGCGTATTAAATCATCACGCTCTCCTGTTTTATCAGGATCTATTGCTTTCCTCTTTGGCTTTTCAAATTATTAAACATTCTTGATGTGCATTTTTCCTTGATCTTCCATGGAGGAACTAATGATTATCTTGGTTCCCAATGGAAATATTATGGGCAGTTGGATATTCCACCCACGCGGGTACCGGGTGAGCGATAAAGGTGAGGTTGTGTTCGCGGGGAAGGAGCGAGGGTTTTAAGGAATTGGGATAAATTTGTTAGAAATAACCACAATTTTAAATCAAACAAAATATTTTCTTCAGTAGAAAAACGCAGGTGATACACCTTGGGACATAGAAAAACAAGAGCCCCACGCCACGGATCCTTGGCATATTTTCCAAAGAAGAGAGCCAAGCACCAAAAGGGCATGATAAGAACATGGCCAACCTCAGATAAAGCTTGTTTTGAAGGTTTTGCTGGGTTTAAAGCGGGCATGACCCACGTGGCACTTATAGAAAAGCACGATACCAGCCCCTACAAGGATCAAGAAATATTTTCACCCGTTACAATCATAGAAGCACCACCATTATACATGTACGGTATCAGGCTCTACAAGAAAACTGAAGATGGTTTGAAAACCGTTGGCGACCTTCTCGCTAGCAACATTTCAAAGAAGCCTAACATGTCCCGGCGCATTTCCATGCCAAGGGAAATTAAAGACAATGAAATGTTAAAAAAATTCAAGCAAACTATATCCAAGGAGAAGGTTACAGAGATAAGAGGTCTTTTTGCTTCGCAACCTTATCTTATTTCAATTCCCAGCAAGATACCAAATCTTTTTGAGATAAAAGTGAGTGGAAAGGATTCAAAGGAAGCGTTAACCTTTGCAGAAAAATATCTTGGCAAGGAAATAAGGGTATGGGACGTTCTCAAAGAAGGCCAATTCATTGATGTTGCCGCTGTTACAAAAGGTAAAGGTTTTCAAGGTCCAGTAAAACGGTTCAGGATCCATCGATTGCAACATAAATCCAGGAAAGCCGTGCGTGCTGTTGCTTGCATTGGACCATGGCATCCCGCGCGGGTAATGTGGACGGTTCCCCGTGCGGGCCAAATGGGATATCATCAACGCATTGAATACAACAAGCAAATTATAAAGATTAGCGAAAATGGCGAGGAAGTGACTCCTGCAGGTGGTTTCGTGAACTATGGCGTGGTAAAGGGAGATTATATCATGGTTCGTGGAAGTATTCCTGGCCCAAAGAAACGATTGGTAAGGATTCGCCCATCTCTCAGGAAACAGCCAGATATAGAGATTCCAGAAATTACTTATGTAAACC
>WJJB01000379.1 GCA_014729935.1 Candidatus Bathyarchaeota archaeon
AAAAAAAAAAATCGTGGGAGAGAGAGGTGCAATCACGCCTTTGGATAACTAATTTCCTTTAGAAGGAAGGTATCCTTGCCCGGAAGATTTACCGTGATTCCACCGATGAAGGCTATCTTCCCTTCGAAATGTTCCTTCGCCATGAACTCCTTGATCATTTCCTTCGCTTTATTCGCAACCAAGTCGTAATTCAACTTGAAGAGATCAGCAACTTGTTTATTGCTATCATTAATGCCAAGGATCTCGTCCAATTGTGAAGAAAATTTATTGATAAGCTGCTCCTGCAGGACAATCCTGGTAGGATCGACGTTCTTATCATCAGCCGCAATATTGAAATCACTTGCGCTGCCGGCTTCCTTCAAGGCTGCCAAGAATCCCATCATCGCACCGCAAGATGATGTGATCTTTTCTTGACCTGGTCGTACCATCTTGCCCAATTTCATTGAATCCTTTTCCAAGATCCCGACATGCGGGCTCACGAAGAAAATGAGATTGCCCTCCTTCCTATCACCTGAAGATATGTCGTCAGGGGGGTGATGACTTGCCGCAGTGATGCCAGATACGCCCCCTATTGGATAGGCTCCAAGACCACCCAGGTGAAACTCATTATCAAACTTTTCCTTTAATGATGCTTCAATGGTTTCCCGGGTAGTAAGCCGGTTCACGTCATCAGGGCAGACGCTAAAGACCAACCTGGAGTTATCTCTTGATATATCCTTGTCCTTGAAATCCCCCAAAATCTTATCAATTAATTCAGGGGGTGTTACATAACTTCCCCACGAGTTAAAATTCGTCTCGAGAACTTCCTTGAAATTGCTCATTTCATATGTCACTTCGCTGGATGTGTATTAATCGTGCAAATGCATGCACAATCACTTTATACTTTTTTGTTCAATTATTTAAAGATTTCCCCAAAGTGTGTAACAAATAAGGTTTTATAGGGTGAATAGGTATACATATCAGCAATTTTTTATACCAACCCAACCTACCTTACACAGCTTCATTCCATTGAAACAAGGTATAAAACAACAGGATGCTACATTGTGGGTGTAGCTCCAAAAGCCATCTAGTGCCATGCAGTGGTTTAGCCATGATTGATACCAACTTACTCAATACGCTTTTATCAAATTTTCTTCAAAGTTCTTCAGAGATCACGGGTGCTCTTATCGTTGACGTGGATGGATTGATCTTGGCACAACAATCTGTGCAGAGTCTAAACGAGGCAATGATTGGTGCGATGATGAGCGTGCTAGAGCAAACAATGACAAAGATCAAGCGATTTGCCAGCACCTCTTATGGTAGTGGTACCTTTGATACGAACGATTTCAGGATATTTTACATCGAACTTGGTGGAAAGCGTCCCTCGATTTTCGTGATGGTGTGCGACGCTTATGCGAACTTGGAAAGACTCATACCTTTTTCATACTTGGCTGCTGAAAAAGCTTCACTCATCCTGCATTCGAGGAGTACTAGCGCAGAATTACCCAACTACGCCCCGTCAGGCGACCAGATAATCACCGTGGAAAAGGGAGGCGATTTTCAAGGAAAGGCTATAAAATTGATGATGACAGGGCAGGAAGAAGTTGGCAAGAGCTCGCTAGTTGACATGTATTTCGATGGCGATTTCCATTCTGGATATAGGCCGACGATAGGAGTGTCATACAGGAGCCAAGATTTGCAGGTCATGAGTCAAATTAGCCTGCGTTTCCACGTGTTCGATCTTTCTGGGATGAAGGCGTTTGCCAAGGTCCGAAGGTTCTATTATACCGGAGCCGATTTGATTCTCATCATGTTTGATTATACGAATATGGAGACTATGACATTCGCGGGAGATTGGCTTGAAGAAGCCAAGCATTTCAACAATAACAGGTCATGTCGATACTTGCTCATTGGAAATAAAATAGACTTGATCTCGGATCGTGAGGCTCTCTTTGAAAAGGCAGGGGACTTTGCGCGACAGCGTGATTTGCAGCTATTCAACATATCTTCCAAGACCGGTGAAGGTATCGATGAAATATTCATGCACGTGTTTTCCTTGTATTGCTAGTAAGGGTTGCATCCCATGGTGACACCGTTCAAGATCTTGGTTGCAGATGATTCAGCGTTCATGAGAAAAACCATTTGTGATCTCATCAACGAGGATCCTAACCTCGAGGTTATCGGGGAGGCTACGGATGGAAGTGAAGCCATCACTTTGGCTCGGGGTTTTAAACCAGATATCGCGTTGCTCGATATCTTGATGCCTTCCATGAACGGCTTGGAAGCAATGCAAGTCCTGCTTGCAGACTCTACCATGCCAATCATCATCCTTTCCTCCATAAATCCTACAAACATCGATTCATCCATTCAAGCTCTCATGCTTGGGGCAGCAGATTACATCATCAAGCCAACCTTAAAATCCTCGGGGGATACAAGCAAGTTCAAGGAGATGTTAATCAAGAAGATTTATGACATCCTCAAATCCAGCAGGAGGGGGTTCCAACAGGAACGGGAAGATGAATCAAGCACACTAAGGACCTTTCGCCAAGCAGCGGTAGACCAAGTTTTTGCATTTGGAAAATACTTGAATGATGTGGGAAAAGATAAAAAAAGAGCCTCTCCAAAGGAAAAAAACCATGTTATTCTCAAGAAACCAAGCA
>WJJB01000380.1 GCA_014729935.1 Candidatus Bathyarchaeota archaeon
AGCCACTCGAGCATGCCTTTGTAGTTATGAGCCGTGAAGGCAAGGATGATGAAACCGAGAAGGATTTTTACCGGGTGCAACCCAGGGTTTACAAGCATTTCAATCGGGCTAAGAATGAAATAACCGTGGAGATTAGCATTCCCGGTGTAAAGGAAGATGATATCGATTTAAAGGTTCTTCCAACGTGGTTCCACATCAATGCCACGAGACCCGACGAAAAAATGAAATACATCACGAATGCAGGATTCGGTGCCGAGATCATTCCCGAGAAAACTACGGCTGAATATTACAATGGCTTGCTAAAGATAAAAGCCATCGTGAAGGATCCAATGGCAGATGCCAAGGAATTCAAGTTTGATTGAGGTGAAATACGAAAATGCCAGAAAACGAAGCAAGTGCATCAAGTGATTCGACCGAGATCATGGCAAAGAAGCAAGGCGACAAAAGCTTGGCAGAGAAATCGCAAGAAATCTGGTACAGGGTCCATCCTCGCCATAGTTTCGATTTCGATGCCAAGGCTGGCGAGTTTCACGTGGTATTCGAGCTACCAGGTGTTCCCCGGGAGAATATCACATTGAAAGTATTGCCAACCATGTACGACCTGAGGGCGCGGCGGGAGCATACCCTTTTTACCGCGACGCATTACTTCCCATACGAGGTCGATGTTGATCAAGTTGAAGCCAAGTACGAGGAAGGCTTGTTGACCATCAAGGGGGCTTTCAAGGACAAGCTCGCAGACGCCGTGAATATAAAACTAGAGTGAGGGTATTAATTTCCCCACCATCTCATTTTTTTCCAAGTTGCCACGTGATGTGATGGCATGCAACATGTAAAATACCTGCGTGACATCGGTTCATGTCTGTGATTATCCTTACAATGGAACATGGAAAAATCAAGCCAAGATGTAAATATCCTTGGTTTTTTCCTTCATGATACCGATGGAAATCAGGTTATCCATCACCGTCTTGGCAAAATCGTCCCTAATTCCAAGGAAACTTGCTATGGTATGGATAGTGATACCCTCTTTTGCTTTATGCGGGTTTGAAAGAATATAGTATAATACCTCACGTTCCTCCTCGTTATCAACATGTTGCTCGATACGGTTGAAGACGGTAGTAACGAGTTTATTTTTTCTCTGAAATACTGTCTTCTGCTTCTGGACCAGATCAGTGATTTCTTGCTCGATTTCGATCAATTCATCTATACAGGCAGTGAAATCAATTTTTCCCTCTATTTCAGGCAAGGCTTTCTTTTCCTGCTGCTGGGTGGGGAGGATCTTTATTTGCATGACCCGAGGCTTGGCAAAACTGGGACCGAGCTCGTAATAAAACGTGTAAAAATACCGTAGGGAGTACACGTGTGGCTTTGGTCCCGGACGGCTTTCCCTACCTGGTGGTTCTTTTTCAATAGTCTTGATCAAACCCTCCTCTTCCATGGCTTTCAATTGCTTCAAGATTGCCTGTCGCGACACGTCGATCAAGCCATTTAGCTGTTTCATCGACATGGGACCACGCCTTAGACTATCTAAGATCTGCCTTCGAATCTTGTTTCCCATGATCTTGAAGAATTTATCCTTATCCATGATCGTACCTCCAATAGCTATACTTGTTTTTGGTAATTATAGATTGTTGATCTTGTATTTGCAAACACGTGGAAAAGTATAGAATGAATGTTGCCTTCTTCATGTTACTACCGTCTCCCCAGTTTTTCGCTGGGTTTGGTTAACTTTCTTAAATGTCAAGCGGTCACCTTGCTCGTGCACATCTATTTGGATCAGATCTCCTTCCGTGAATTCATTTTCGAGAATCAAGCGGGATAGGGGATTTTGCACGTGTTTTTGGATAATCCGCTTGAGCGGCCTGGCACCATATTCCGGATCGAAGCCACGCGCTGCTAGAAATTCCTTGGCAGAATCGCTCATAGTGATTTCTAGTTTCTTTGCTCCCAAGATCTCGTTCAAGCGCTGGAGCTGGATGTCGACGATACTCTTGATGTGTTGCCGTTCAAGGAAATTATAGATGATGATCTCGTCTATGCGGTTTAGGAATTCCGGGCGGAAGTGGGACCTGAGTTGTTTCACGATTACTTCCTTGTCTACATCCTCGTTTGATTCTCGTGAGTCCAAGATGTACTCGCTGCCGATGTTGCTCGTCATGAGGATGATCGTGTTCTTGAAATCAACTGTCCTGCCGTGCCCGTCGGTTAACCGTCCATCATCCATGATTTGCAATAATATGTTGAACACGTCGGGATGAGCCTTCTCGATCTCGTCGAATAGGACCACGGTATAAGGTCTACGACGGATACTTTCGGTAAGATACCCACCTTGATCGTAACCAACGTATCCAGGAGGGGCACCAATGAGCTTGGCGACGCTATGACGCTCCATGAACTCGGACATGTCCAACCTGAGCATGGCATCTTCATCATCGAATAGGAATTCAGCCAATGATCTAGCGGTTTCGGTTTTTCCAACACCCGTAGGCCCCATTAACAAGAACACGCCAATTGGCCTGTTCGGATCTTGGATTCCCGCCCTTGATCTCCTGATTGCTTCAGAGATGAGCTTGAGGGCATCATCCTGTCCAACCACCCGTTGCTTGAGGCGCCTCTCCATCTGGAGGAGCTTCATCCGTTCCGATTCCATCATCCTGGACACCGGGACTCCCGTCCATTGCGATATAATATTGGCGATATCTTCCTCGTCCACCTCTTGCTTGAGCATCTTCTTATCTTTTTGCACTTCGTTCAGTTCTTGCGAGAGTGCCCCGAGCTGCTTGTTCAAATTGAAAAGTACCCCGTATTGTAACTCAGCCATTCTATCCAGGTTACCTTCGGATTCCGCCTTCTCGGCGTCAATCTTGGTCTGTTCAATATCTTTCTTAACCTTGCTGATCTTGGTGATGATTTCCTTTTCCTTTTTCCACTGTTCCTTCAATTCATCACTTTTCGCCCCTAATTGCCGAAGTTCGTCATCAATCTTCTTCACGCGTTCTTTGGAAGCCTTGTCCTTCTCCTTCTTGAGTGCTTGCCGTTGGACTTCTAGTTGGATGATGCGTCGTTCCAGCTCATCAATTTCTGTAGGCATGCTATCTATCTCGATGCGGAGTCGTGATGCAGCCTCGTCCATGAGATCGATTGCCTTGTCAGGCAAGAACCTGTCGGTGATATACCTGCTTGAAAGCGTGACGGCAGCAATGACCGCGGCGTCTGATATCCGGACCCCGTGGTGCACCTCGTATTTTTCCTTCAACCCGCGCAAGATGGCAATGGAATCCTCGATGGATGGTTCGGTTACGTACACGGTCTGGAAACGCCGGGTGAGCGCGGAGTCCTTTTCAATATGCTCCCTGTATTCGTCTAAGGTTGTTGCTCCTATGCACCTGAGTTCCCCCCTCGCCAAGGCAGGTTTCAACATGTTGGAAGCATCGATGGCGCCTTGCGCGGCACCCGCACCAACAAGGGTATGCAACTCGTCGATGAAAAGGATGTATTTACCCCTAGCATTTTCCACTTCCTTGAGTAACGCCTTAAGCCGATCTTCAAATTCACCCCGGTATTTCGCCCCGGCAATCAACGAGCCAAGAT
>WJJB01000381.1 GCA_014729935.1 Candidatus Bathyarchaeota archaeon
GCATCCATGCCTTCAACTTGAGTATCAAGGGGAGCAACAGGGAAAACAGCCCGATGACCGTGATGATGTTCCACGCGGTGAAATGGTATCCCTTCATGTTGTACACGTTGAGAATGTTGATGATTTCTCCCCAGATGAGCAAGTAACTCGCCTTCAGGAGGGTTCTCCCCGTAAAGGTTTTCTTGATCCCTCGAGCGCGGTTCCTTTCCAAGCTGATCATGTTCCCCACCATGGACAGGCTCAGGAACATGGAGGGGCCGAAGAAATCCAAGAGATACCATTGAAGTCTAAGGGAGGCCTCAAGATCGGTAGCCATCCACGAGAAGGAGATATGCGCGTAAAAGATCATGATGATGGAAGCGCCCTTGAGAAAATCAATGGTCGGAATCCTGCCATGTCTTGCATTCTTTTTTTTCAATACAGGTTGATTCACGTGATCACCAAAGCGTACCTACATCTGTTTTCCATGACAAATTAGGTTTTTGTGGATTTTCCCGAGACTTAGCATACCCTAGGAATCGGTTCCCCGATAGGGGTCCGCACCACACGCGTGCCACCGATGCTGGTTTTCAGCAATACTTTTCCTGCATGATCCGATCTGGCTCGGCCTATCACTGCGGCACCCGTGTTGGGATGGATTTGGTTGATTTTCCCAACGAGTGCATCGCCGTGTCCCTTTGGAACGGCAATTACAGCACGTCCTTCTGATGCAAGCTCGAAAGGGTTTAATCCAAGCATTTGACAAGCATTCACGGTGGTATCCTTGAATGGGATTGATGATTCTTCGATCCAGATGCTTACTTGGGATTTTAGTGCAAATTCATTTAGGGTGGTTGCCAATCCCCCACGGGTGGGATCTTTCATGGCGTGTGCACCTTCCTCCAACCCAGCACCTGCAACTTTATCTAATACTTCGACATCAGACACGAGTTCCGTTTCAAACCCTAATCCTTCCCTGGAAGCAAGAAGGGCGATCTCGTGATCTCCAAGTGTCCCTGATACGACGATCTCGTCACCGGGCTGCACGCCAGAATCCAGGATAATTCCTGTCTCTTTAACGATACCAATGCCTGTAGTGGCGCTAATGCATCCTGAAACGGTACCATGCGGCATAACTTTCGTATCGCCGGCGATTAACGCGACTTCCTGTTGGTTCAACACTGATACGAATGATTCATTTATCATTTGCACGAGCTTGAATGGAATGCCCTCTTCCAAGATCATCACGTGTGTCATGGCAACAGGTTTTGCTCCAAGCATGAGCACGTCATTGATGGTTCCGCAAGCAGAAAGTTTACCGAGATTCCCCCCCGGGAATACAAGGGGATCAACCGTATGACCGTCGGAGGTGATCACGACCAACGAATTGCTTCCTGGAACCGGAATTGCCCCACCATCATCCAACTCGAGCGTACCTATCCCTCCCTCAAGATTCTTGTACATGACTCCTTCGAGCAGGAGATCGATGAGTTCACTGGTCATGCGTCCACCGGCACCATGACCGAGTTGCACCGTGGCATTTGGATCAATGGGTTCGGTAGCATGCCTGACATGTTTTCCCATGCCGTTGAAAATACCCTGTTGCATAAAAACACGTGCGTGTCTAATGGAGGATGTGCAGTTACGTGGGATGGAAACAGATGGGTGCCTGAAAGTGCAAAAAATGAAAAAATGGGAAAGCTGCCCCATCCCATGTCCTTCCTAATTTATCGATGCCAGCACGAAAGTTTTAAAAATTTGGCCAACAATGCGACCAAGTATTTCAGGCATTTCGTTTCATCTTAAATTGCTCCATTTCCTTCTCGATATCCCGCTTTGCTTTGCTTTCCAACTCCCTCTTCCGCTGCCGGTATTCTCCCAGCTCGACACCTGGTACTCCTCGATATCCGAGATAGAGGAGTGCAAGCGGGACGAACATGAATAACACATAATACACGAAGACACCAAGGTCGGCTTCACCGCCTGTAATTCTGAACACGCTTCGAAGGTCGGCTGGATTACCGAAAAAAGTTGCATCCTCCGCCATTATATCAAAATTAGAATAATCTGGGATGAAGAAGAAGATAATGAGCGGCAGGCTTGCAACACCGATAATAAGTAACGTGTCCTTGATGAACGATTTATCACCTTTTGGCATGTAAAAGATGATGAGGATCAATGCGAGACCAATACAAGCACCCAAGTACACGTAATTCTCCCAGAAACCAAACTCGTTACCACAAGGGAACATGCCTGTTCCCCAAATGGCTTCGACGGAGAACCAATTTTCTCCACCAAACCAAACAGCACCCCAAGGCGTATTTGCCACCCCCTCGTATGTTATATAAGAAGGATGACCCACGAGGTCCATGAACTGGTGGAAAATACCCCCTGCTGCGACCAAGCAGAATACTTCGGGTACCGTGATTACATGCTCCTTGCTTGGATCCCGCTTGCCGACCTCGAATGGTTTCCATTGTAAAGTGTACTTCGTGTACACGGACCACAATAATGCGAGCGGAATTGCAGCTAAGAACCACCCGTAGCCGTGGAAGAAGACGTATAATTTACTCCGGTAATCCAGGATACCAAATATATCTGGCCCCACGAAACTATTAACGCTAAATATGATTGCATGCTTCACGCCAAATTTTTTACCAGTTACAATGTACAAGAAGAGCGACAAGCCTAATGCGATGACAACATGGACAAATCCAGGCATTCTAAATCTACTCCAACTATCAAGAAATATTAAACCGCGGTATGCTACACGAGTGACCTTGTACCTTCCAAGAAAAAGTTTTTCGCGAGGATGAATCCTGCTGCCGATCCATCACGTGTTCGACGAATTTCCAGAAAACACGTGTCAAGGCCAGGATTTGATGTTGAGATCATCACGAAAAAGAGGAAAAATTGAAGAAAAAAGGATACTCAGAGAAATAGAGTTCAAATCATGCATGCTTGATGGCAGCTTGGGCAGCAGCTAGTCGGGCTATGGGCACCCTGAATGGCGAGCAACTCACGTAATTCAGCCCCACCCGGTGGAAGAAATCAATGGAATCAGGATCCCCACCATGCTCGCCACACACGCCCACGCTTAATCCCTTTCTAGCTGCGCGTCCCTCCTTCACCGCCATCTTGATAAGACGTCCCACGCCCTCCTCATCTACCGTCTGGAATGGGGACACTTTCAAGATGCCCGCATCGAGATATTGTGGGAGGAATTTTCCCTCGGCATCGTCTCTTGAATAACCAAAGGTCATTTGGGTAAGATCGTTCGTACCAAAGGAGAAAAACTCTGCAACCTTTGCAATATCTCCGGCCACGA
>WJJB01000029.1 GCA_014729935.1 Candidatus Bathyarchaeota archaeon
AATCAGTACCGAATACTATTTCCTTCCTGATGGATATCGAATCGCATATTTTCGTCAAAAAATCATCGACAAATTCTTGTTCATTACCCCCGACGATGATCGGGATTCTATCCAATAAACATCTTAACATGAGAGCAAACTCCTTCCTGGAAAACATACCAAGGATCTCCACTAGATTCATTTCTTTCACCATTAGCGTATAATTAGCGGGTTGAACGACTCCTGCATTGCCGAATTGAGATTATAGGCTGGTTCCAAAGCCTGTTTGAGTATTTTCTGAATCAAGCTCAGGTATCGAGGCAAGAGAAGCCTAATGTAGCCAATTCGTTGATTATTGGAATAGAAATACGAGCTAAAAATTCCCTCATCAAAACCCCTTATGAAATGCATGTAATGATTGCAATTCATGAAGATTGAATTAATATTCATCTTCTTCAATAACCATGCATATCTCGATGCGGTATCATAGAGAGAAAATGACATTGCAGTTTCATTATCAGGGGTTAAGTTGAAATCTGGGCTCGGTTGGATCGAGTTTAGAATGAAACCTCCCTTGAAGGCTATACTCGAATAGATAAGATTAGGTGCAATTTTCTTGAATTTTTGAAGGATCTCCTCACATTTACTATAAATACCTGCATTCAAGCCAAGAGTATGTTGCAATATATTAATCATGTTCCTATTTTCATTCTTAGAATTAAAATTACCCAATATCATGCTAATTTGTTTTTCATTGAATTCTCGCAAGGGTGGCTTGAAAGTTTTGTTTGAACGTGCAATAAGGAGATTTATTGAATCTAAAGTATTCTTTGTTTTCAAGAACATGCTCCCAAGATTCACATGTGCCAAAGTGGTAAGTGCAATGAAATATTCGTTTTTTGGAAATGGAGTTTTGCTGGTAGAGTTATTTGGCATTGAACTAAGAGGCGCAATCATGATTTTCGCTTTTGGGCCTTCAATAATCATGTACTTCAACCATTCACCATGCAGGGATAAACCTACATTATAAATGGCACTTGTTGCAGCGGAAACATTAAAGATCTCATCTTTGGATAACCATACCCCAGAGCTTGTTATAGGATTTCCATCTCTCTGTGTTAAAACTGCATTCTCCACTCCACTTATAGCTTTTATGGAATCCAAGTTGTTTTTAATCTGTTCAATTATCTGCATTAGTAGTAACCCGCATAAGAATTGTTGATCTGAATTAGAATTAGATCTTGCTATTTAAAGACCGAAAAAAAGGAACTTTGGGACATTTTAGCACCCACCAATCAGACTTACACTTCTTTCAAAGCCATCTACAGCGCTTTGGAGAAGGATTTCGAATGGCTTGGCATCATCTTCCAAGAGCTTCAGCCAACTTACGCTTTCAAGCGATTTTTAGGCAAGATATATCTTGCACTTGTCTGACACGGTGAATGGGTGTTTTTCCAAGGGAAATAGGATGGTACGTTTTACCCGTTTTCCGCCAGAAAGCCACGTCCTTTAGTTTAGGCAGTGGTAGTTCAACTGATATCGGTTATATCGAAGTTCCTGTTATCCAAGAACCCCACGTGGATGATCTCGACCGCTAAATATAGAGAACCTTCCCCTTTTCTTGCTTCGAGGCAATCGTCTTTCCAACATCAAGCTCGCTTTCCAATTCCTTGCGTTTCTTTTCCAAGTTTTGGTTCATGTTATCCACATTTTTCTTTGAAAAATCAATATTCAAAGATAAATTGAATAACGTGTCTAAAACTTTGATTAATTTCAAGGAAGCATTCAAATCCGTCATATTTTCATTCATTAATGCCATGTTGCTCGTTTCTGCAAGTAAGACAATCCCTTCTGTATGATATTTCAGGTTAGCAAGGGATGGTATCAATCCATTTGCCCCAATAACCACTCCTTTCGAAATTGTGGAGCATAAATCCTTCTCAACTAACCGATCGATATATTTCTGGGATGTTGATGTAACAAAGATTGATGGATTTCCCACTTTACCGTTCTTAATTGGATATCCGCCAAGTGATACGTAAAAGGACATTTTAAATCCATTTAGGAATTCTATCAAGAAGTCAGAAAGCTCGTAGATTTCCCGTGGATTCATGGGTTGGGCATCAGCAGTAATGAAAAATATATCATTTTTCCTATCATCGTCTTTCCAAAAAAAGATTTCAGCTTTCGGTGCAGAGAGCATGCTTTGATCAACGATCACGCCTGCAGGATAGCCATAAAAAATGATATCATAAATTTTTTTAGCTTGAAATATCCCAATTAATTGATCAATAGCAAACTTTCCAATGTCTGCAACACCAGGCATACCAATTATGCAAATCGGGTCCGAGAGATCACCTATAGAAAAGGACTCTTTCGAGCGAATGGGTTGTATCGAAGTCATCAAATTTATCTCCATTTGTTGTTAGACTATCCATGGTCCATCAATGATTTGAAACTCGATATGATTGGGAAATCACCCCTATCAATGCCGAGATATGCCTCAGGTATTTCCACCTAGAAGATCTTAACGGCTATCGCAATCCCCCAAGATGAAAAGATTAATGACCAGAAAAATGATGTGAGCTTATGGTAGACTTTAATTGCAAGAAATGCGGTTCTTGTTGCCACGAGTATCCTTTTGCTTCTGAAATAAACTTCAAGCGTATCCCTGTTTTCCCATCAGAGCTTGAACCGTTAGAGGCCCATGCTGATAAGCATAATATTGATGTAAAATTCCTTGAGGATGTTATAGTTCCAGATATGGTTAATGAGAAAATTATCGTGATCACCTATCGTATCATACTCGATGGAGAGAATGGTTCCTGCCCCTTTTATGGTAGAAAGATAGGTTGTACGGTTGATGCTTTTAAACCCCTTGCCTGTAAAGCTTACCCGTTAGCTCAGAAACGTGTTGATGCGTTCACTAGATCAATTGAAATCGATCCATATTGCTGTTTTATCGAGGAAAATGAATTAAAGGTGAAAAATATGGATGAAAATATCTTGAAGGAATACTTTAAGAAAGAATTCCACAATTCAATGAGATTGATGGAAAGGAATAAGAAAATAATGTTAAAATTGCGAATGCTTGCATCAAGAGGTAAAATTGCATACCCAAGTGAGGTAAAGGGAGAAAAGTATGATAAATGGTTGAAACAATGGGAAAGAGTGTATATTGATATGTTATGAGATTAGCATTGGCCTTTTACGGTTTTTTCAATGGCTAACCAATTTCCATCCACCCATTGCTGTATTTTATTGATACCTTCCTGCGTCATCTTCCTGAACCTGCCTTGTTTCTTGATATACTCATCTACAGGTTTTCGGTTTGATTTATCTAATAATCTCCTTGATTTTCCCCGAAGATGGAACTCTCCGTTTTCTTGCTCCCAGAGAATCCATATGCCGCAGTCCACGGCTAACCTACCAATTTCTGCAATCAAACTACTGTCGAACCGCCATCCAGGTGGGCAAGGGGATAACAGGTGAACAAACCGTGGCCCCGTGATATCCTTGATTTTCTTGAAAATGGCAAAGACATCTCGTGGATCTGCACCGTTAACGGTACCAACGTATGGGATATCATGGGCTGCTATGATCTGGGAGATATTCTTCTTGTGGATTGGTTTGCCATATGGTGTCGTGGTTGTAATAGCCCCGAAAGGTGTAGAACCACTTCTTTGAGTTCCAGTGTTCGCATATATCTCGTTGTCATAGCAAGCATATATGAAATTCGTTCCACGTTCAATGGCACCACTTAATGCTTGAATACCAATATCAACCGTTCCACCATCACCTGCCCATGTCATGACGTTGATATCTGTTTTTCCCAAAGCTTCATAGCCCGCAACGATTCCAGACGCGGCAGAAGCACCGGCTGCAAAGGCCATGTTAATAAATGGAACCGTTGGTGCGGCACCGGGCCATAATCCAATATAGACATTAGTGCAACTTGCGGGAGCAACCACAACCGTTTTTGAACCAAGTGCCTTTAATGCCCATCTCAAGGCTAACTCGCTTGCACATCCTGAGCACGCGGAATTGCCACATAGAAGGAATTCTTCTGAAAAATCATCGCTTAACATTTCTTTTAACGACATTATCATTACCTAACCTTTAGGTTCACCCATAGGGTGCCGTTTATATAAGAATTACTTGTCTCCTTGATCTCATTTTCCTCGTGCAAATTGATGAGATCGTTAAACACGCTTTCTTGATCGCCAACTGTCACGTCCCTACCACCCAATCCCCATACTGCAGGCAGATAAGTCAGGGATGATGGGAGTTCACTTAGAATATTGCTAAATTCGGAACTAATATGTCCACCCGTGGGAGATCCATAGGCGATTGACCGATCCACCACTACAATACCTTCCAAGTTTTTGGATCCCAGTATTTCCACGAGATCTTCTTTTGGAAATGGCCTGAAATATCTTATCTTGATGCTGCCTACCTTTTTTCCTTCAGATCGCAATGTATCAACGGCATCCTTCACTTGCTCTCCCAAAGCACCAACTGTCACCAAGATATACTTGGCATCATCACATCGATAAGATTCTATTAAGCCGTGGTAATTCCTTCCAAATTTTTCATGGAAATCAGCTATAACTTCCTTGATAATTGGCTTTGCACCGTGAATGGTTTCGTGCATCTTGTACCTGAATTCCATATACTCCTGTTGCGGCATGAGAAGATTGCCATGGACGATGGGTTTTTCCGGATTTAGCACCAAGTGGGGCCATCCATCATCTGGAACAGGGGGAAGGTAGTCATCAACGGCTTTTTGCGATGGGATTACGACTGGTTTCGAGGTATGAGATTGTGAAAAACCACCGTATGCAATGAAGACCGGTAACATCACCCTTGGGTCCTCTGCGAGCTTGTAACTCATCAAGATTGAATCGAAAATTTCCTGATGGGTTGAAGCAAATTGAATGATCCAACCACTATCACGCATGCTCAAGATATCACTATAATCCACCCATATATTCCACGGGGGTGCTATTCCCCTGGACGCTATTGTTGTAACCACGGGGAGTCGAGAACCGGATACCCAGTGAACCATTTCTGCCATGTATAATAAACCTTGACCACTGGTTGCAGTAAAACAACGTGCTCCAGTCATGGACGCTCCAACCATCCCTGCCATAACGGAATGCTCGCTTTCTACCTTCACGAAATTGCATTGCATCTTTCCAGAATCTACGAACTCGGAAATTGTCTCCATCACCGTGGTTTGAGGCGTGATGGGGAAGGCAGTTACAACATGTGCCTTGGAACGCCTTGCACCCCACGCTGATGCCTCATTCCCAGTAATGATGAGGGTTTCTTGCTTTTCATCAGTCATCTTCATCATTCTCGCATACTTGTTCAGTTTCACGTCTCATAGTAATTGCGTCCTTGGGACACTCCCGGGCGCATACGCCACAACCCTTGCAATAAATATAATCGACCATTGGACCGGTTTCTTTATCAAACTTGATCGTTCCTTCGGGACAATAAATATAACAAAAGCCACATTTGTTACATGCTGATAAATTAATGACCGGACGAAAAGTTCTCCATTCTCCAGTATTTCCCATGCTACCTTTAACACCAATCGAAACGGGAATATGGGGAAGATCCCGATAGTCTTCAAATGAGGGGAGATCCTCTTTCTTCAGATCTTGTTTTTTGCTTTTATTCATCCTGTTTCACTTCCCGTGTGAGTTCAAATGCTTTTGCCGAGGCTTCATAATTTAATTCACCTTTTGCCCCAAAATAGTCCACCACGACCTTCTTTATGCTTTCCAATTTGATTAATCCGGTTGCTTTCGCGAAAGCCCCGATCATGGCCACATTCACTATTGGTTGACCAGCAACTTCCAAGTCTAAATCGATGGCGATTCTTGTTGCTGGCACCTCATAGGCAATAACACCAGGTGGAAATTTGTAGCTGCAGCCATTCTCGGTATTTATAATGACCGTGGTATCCTTAATTTCAGACAAGATATAATCATAAGAAAGTAGAGTCTCATCCAAAATCAAGTAATAATCTGGTTCCTTTACAGCATCAATCCTTCTGAGTTTTTGCTCCGAGATCCTCAAATATGCCCGTATTGGTGCTCCGCGCCTCTCGGCTCCGATAATTGGAATTGCAATGATATCTTTAAATCCATCAACGAATGCAATTTTCCCTAAGAGTTTGTTCCCCAATATACCCCCTTGACCACCGCGGCTCAGGACGGTAATTTCATATAATTCCTTAGATGTCATGATAATCTTACTCTAGCTCAATAAATGATTGGAATTCCACCAAGATCACTGCTATACTGCACTTTGGACCATGGAATGCGATGGAATTTAGCGGAGGCATCACGAACGGTCATGATCTCTCATATTGAATGCCTATAGCTAAGGTTTCTTGATTAAATGCTTTTTTTCTTATTAGAATATGGGAAGTATCAAAAATTTAAAAAGATTTTTCCCGATCAGGAAAAAGGAAGTTGAAAAGGTTATTTACCTCAGGAAAACAACCAAGATGATTCACCAATGGTACCTTGGATCTAATTGGAATATTATTGTGGTACCTTTTGTATGATTTTCATGAAGGCATCCGGGTCAAGGGATGCTCCACCAACCAATCCGCCATCAATATCTGCCTGCTCAAATAATTCCTTGGCATTCTGAGGCTTTACACTCCCACCATATTGAATGCGCGTGACCTCTGCTGATTTTTTATCAAACATCGAGCTTAATTGGGATCTGATAAATTGATGTGCTTCTTGGGCTTGTTCCGGGGATGCAGTGAGCCCTGTTCCAATTGCCCATACCGGTTCATATGCAAGAATGGTCTGTTGCATTTGCACGGGTGTCAAGCCTCCAAGGGATCCGTGTAACTGCTTCTTCAACACTTCTTCGGTCTGGCCCGAGTTCCTTTGCTCCAATGTTTCACCGATGCATATCACGGGTTGGAGATTGCTATCATGGGCTAAACGAGCCTTTGCTGCTATCATCTCGTTGCTTTCATGAAAATATTCCCGGCGTTCAGAGTGTCCAAGAATTACATGCGTTGCACCAGTTTCAAGTATCATTTTAGGAGAAATTTCTCCAGTGTATGGCCCCTTCTTTTCTTTATACATGTTCTGGGCACCGACATGTATTGAAGAACCCTTCAAGTTCTTGCAAGCACTTGAAAGACTCGTGAAGGGGGGGAAGATGATAATATCAACATGTTTAGAGAGATCTCCGATCTCCTTCTTGAATTCTTTCAAGAACTCATCGCTTTCAGCGATGGTCTTATTCATTTTCCAGTTCCCGCCAATAACATATTTCCGTGCCATGGTCTTTTAACCTCTAGTGGTTCGAGCTATACCGGGAGCCTTGCTCTAAAAAGATTATCTCCACTTCGTGGTGTTTCATGATCGATCTTGGAAAGATCAATTCCTTGCTTTCGATTTGGTATCCTCATAATTGCAGATTATCGCTCCTATCCTTGGTCTATTGAGAATGCCGAATGCGCTGAGCTCCCGGAAGTGCCTATGGTGCGAATCGGCTAACATCAAGCGTAATGGGCACGACACCGGAATATACCAAGTCCAAAAAGGGCAAGTCGCTTGGTGGCGGTGTTTTCGTTTCACCGTTTTGTCATCCTTCATATAACCAAGGGAAAGGGTCTCCCTAAAGGTTCTGTTGAACGTTAGGGAAGGGAAACTTGGTAAACCCGATGGATGTCCCGCATTGAAAAACGCGGCATCCGAAATGTGAAGGACGGGGAAGGTCCAGCGGGCATGGAATGCTGAAGAATGCGAATGTTCAATGGATTAAACGAACGATCTCGCACAATTCATATTGTTAATAATTTCAAAGAAACGACATATTTATTTTATCAAATCATTTCTATCATGATAAATATAGAATGTTGAGTAGAAATGGAATGACAAGATCTCAAAGAAGAGTGAATGCACAACAAGCAAGGGATGCCGTTAAAGGAACAGGATTCATTTGTGATGAATGTGGCGCGGATGTCGTTAGAATGGGCATAAAATTCATTTGTAATAAATGTGGATTGTCTCAGGATCAAGAAATCTCTTGAAGGAGAAGAATCGTAGAAAAAGGAAAAGATAGAAGATTTAATTATTCATATAACGAGAGTGAGGGTACATTCGGGATCGGGAGGATACATTCGGGATTTCGAGAGGGTAAAATCGGGTATTTCAACTATGCTTAAGGGAAGGAAAAGGAATTGGTGCCTTGTACGGGATTTGAACCCGTGTCAAAAGGGTGAGAGCCTTTCATGCTGGGCCGCGCTACACTAACAAGGCAAGAATCTAATTCAAGCCTTCAAGCTTCTGCCTGATCCTGCTTGATCAATTTGGTGATGTAACCCGCGATACGGTTTCTCAACCTTTTGGTCTTGATATCCGTGATTTGGTTCAAGATTTGCTTGTTTTCCTCGAAATTAACCGTGTATAAGTGTGGTTCTTTTTCAACCAACTCACGTGCAATGCGCTTGATGAAATCTGGTCTAACTTTTCCCATTGTATCACGCTACTTTTCAAATTCAGTATTTTGTGAATAAATGGATAGAAAAATTAGTGGCGTTTAAATTTTTCCTTAAGATTATACGTGTGATGAGACCTCACAAGGCATTTTCCCGTACCATGGCATTGGTATTACTACTAAGCATCATATTCCCTGCACTCGTGAATATCAAGCCATGCAACGCATCTTATGATTTGCAAATTGAAACAGTATGGATAAACGGGGAAGAAGCCCATGAAAATTCAATGGTAGATTTGCGCCTGAGAGATTATGTTTCGGTTACCGTTGAATATTTCAACCCATTCAACGAAAATAAAACATTTTATGATAGTTTTTGCATATGCTTGAAAAATAGCACTAACATAAACATAACGAGTAGCCCCATATACGATGAGACCGGGACCGGGACCAATACCATTACCGTAGAATGGACTTTCTTCCTTGATCCTGCATATTGGACGTTGGAAGGTGGGCAGGAAAATGGTCAGATAGTGCTAGATATCAGATCTGATAGACCTCATGAGCAAACTTATGGTATTCGTGTGTTACCCGAACAGGTCGAACTCCAACAAACTGGCAAGTTACTGGTAAATGATTCACTGGGACGAATGGATGACCTGATATTGACCTATGAACTTCATAGCCTGCAGGATCCAAGTTACATTCACGGCGGCATGCACGTGGAATGTTCCATCATCGACCAACAGGATGAATTGCTTCACGAGGAAACATTCATCGCCAACGCGTGGGGAGTAGTGCAGGTCTACATAGACCGGTGTTACCTGGTACACTTGGAGGAAAACCGGATGCTGCTTGAATACACGGAAAGCATGCTCATCGAGAATTTTAACCTTGAAATCCATCTACATGACCTGATAAACCGGACATGGATGGATGCCATCATCGATGACATTCACGAAACCGTGGATCGGGAACTACAATTAGACATGGAAATATTCACGGGGATTGAATTTCCGGAATTATGCCTTCACGACGTCCTCATGAACTATACCGTCCTTGAAGATGGGATCGTGTCCAGGACTGGTTCATTCTTCCAAGATCTAGGTGAATTGATAACATTTACTTTCACTGAATCCGAATATGAAAACTTGGAAGATGTTCATCTCACCATCGAATGTGAAGGAAATTTCATGGTAATGCAGCATGTTATTGATATTTCATTGGTCGACGTGATCAGCCGCACTTACCTGATTCCCACGTTAATCAACCTGGATGAAATCCGCAATGATTTCACATCTAGCAATGTCATCATATTTGTCCGCCTTCAGAGTGCTGCACCAGGGATAAACTTGGCGAATATAGCAACTTCATTTGAATGGATCGATGATCTTGATCACGTTATAGATGAAATAGATGTCATCACGAATGATTCCGGCACGTGTGAAGTTACCATTCCCGAGCAAATCTTGGTGTCCATAAATAACTATGCATTACGCGTGAACGTGGAGGGATGCATGAAATATATCTCTTTAAACGAGATATTATCAATGGATGCATTTTCCGATAGAAATAGTCTAGATGTAAAGGCCTTGAACGAAACTGGACCGATTACATTGGACCGCCGTGGGGAGGCATTCCTCGGGTTCAAGGTGGTAGTGAACAGGAATAATCACTCGTATCCTTGCCATACCGTTTTTCATTACGAGATTCGTCAACTCGGGGGTAACTTGATAGAGAATTCCATGAGCACGACCAATGGAAATGGTTTCGTGGAAATCGAATTGCCAGTAAAAGCCCTGAAACCAGAAAAACAATACTTGGTTAAAATAACAATTGATGCAAGCTTATCATACAAGAATGGTTCTTTCACGTTTTCCCTGGATACTGTACAGATCATGCACTACAATCAACTCTCGGGGCCTGGGTTATTTGCCTTGGTGTTTTCGATCATTGGGCTATCGAGTATCTGTCTCTATTTGCCTATTAAGAAGAAGGTCATGGAACGCGTTATCTCGAAGAATAAATTCCATGTCACCGTTTCCATGCCATGACATTATCTCACGATATCATCCAGATGATAGGTGGCTTTTTTTCAAATAGGTCAGCAATGAAAGATAGTGATAACGATGAGAACGCTGATCGAGCAAGCTATAAAAAATAAGCGAGAACGGCGCGTGAAAGTACCAGTAGGTTCTGCAAAGATCTTGATCATCGGTGCTGGTGGAGCGGGGAATAACACGGTTGACAGATTGATGAAGATAGGCATCAGGGGTGCAGAATGCATAGCAATAAATACCGATCAGCAACACCTCAATTTCATCCGGGCGCATCAAAAAATTCTCATTGGTGAAAAGATCACTCGTGGGTTGGGTGCAGGAGGCCACCCGGAGGTTGGTACAGCTGCAGCTGAAGAATCGAGACATATGCTGAAGGATACCATTGATGGAGCGGATCTTGTTTTCATTACTTGTGGTGAGGGTGGTGGCACGGGTTCTGGTAGCGCACCGGTGATCGGCGAGATTGCAAAGGAAGCAGGTTCCATTGTTGTTGGTGTTGTGACATTACCGTTTAAATCAGAAGGTATCAGGGTTGAAAAGGCAAAGCGTTCAATAAGAGACCTCAGGGAAAATGTAGACACGCTCGTGGTTATTGATAACAATAAATTATTGGATATTGCACCTGATCTTCCCATTGACGAAGCTTTCAGCATCGCCGACGAAGTTCTTGCAACCATGGTAAAGGGCATAACTGAAACAATCGCAATCCCCTCCTTGATAAACCTTGATTATGCAGACGTTCGAACGACTTTATGTTCAGGGGGTGTTGCCATTGTTGGAATCGGGGAATCTGAAGATGCAAGTAACAAGGCAAGAAATGCCATCGAGGACGCATTTAGCTCTCCACTACTAGAGGTGGATATTGCAGGCGCAAAAGGTGCTTTAATCCATGTTACTGGGGGTAGAAGCATGAGCTTGCGTGATGCAAACCAGGTGGCAGATCTAATTCGGGAAAAACTTGATAAGAATGCAATGGTCATTTGGGGCGCCAGGGTAGATCCATCGTTAGGAGAAACGCTACGAGTGATGTTACTTGTAACTGGAGTTAAGTCTCCCCAAGTATTGGGGCCGGTAGAAAACCGGTTCATGGCAAACCAAAACCCACAGGTGCCGATGAAAAAATTTAAACTGTCGGATATTGAAAATCTCCCTGATTTCTAACATTCCCTTTTGTCACTCGGGGGTTATATTCCCGATTAGACAAATCCCGAATGGTTAAACCCGAATCACTGGAAGGTTCAAAAATTCCGTCCTCCGTTCTACTTTATTTAATCTCAAGTTCTTTTTTTCCAAGATGTAAACCATTCACGTGAATCATTGCATAGGCATCATTACACTAAATATCAAGGGAGAATCTTGAAATATATCAAGGATCATGCACGAAATAATTATTCCCGTAATGCAAGATGAAATAAAATGATTGATCTCATCAAGGAAGCCATGAATGAAAAAACCGTGTTCATAGATGAATCAAAATTGAACACCAATTTCGTACCAAAGAAATTGATTCACCGGGAACAAGAATTCAAGGATCTTACTAGAATCTTCCTTCCCATGCTCAGGGATCCTGATTTTTCCCAGAAAAATGTCCTGATTACTGGAAATAATGGAACTGGAAAAACTGCATTAACCAAGCGATTTGGTATTTCTTTTGAAGAAATTTCTAAAGATTTTAACTTTAACGTGAAATACATTCATGCTAATTGCCGCCTGAAAAAATCTAACTATATTATCATGCAACATATACTCCATGAGTTCCTGCCAGAATTTCCCCAACGGGGTTTCTCACTTTACGAAATCATCAGGATGTTGAAGGATATCATTGAAAACCAAGATGTTCATCTAATCATTACCCTTGATGAATTGAATTTCTTGGATGTCCACGATGACAACTTGATCTACATTTTAAATCGACTTGGAGACGAAGAATTGAGAACACGTGGAAGGATTTCGATAATTGGGATTGAAAAAAATCTTAACTTCATCAAAGGCCTCGATCTAAGTACTCTCTCCTCATTTCAATATAACATCATACCGCTCATGCCATATTCTCCAGACCAGGTCTTTGACATCCTGAAAGCAAGAGCAACCATGGCATTGAAACCCGATGCCATTACTGCAGAAATATTACAGTACATTGCAAACGTGACATCTAGGAGTGGAGATATGAGATATACCTTGGAATTACTTTATCGAGCAGGAAAATATGCAGATCAAAAGCAACTTGAACGAATCAATCCAGAATGCATCAGGTATGCTCAAGCTAATACTTTCGAGAATTTTGATTTTAATTCACTCTCAATCCTGCCTGAAAACGAGAAAATAATGCTCCTCTCCATTGCGCGCTACCTCAAGCTCACCAAGAAAAGTTACATGACCATCACCGAGTTCAAGCAACATTATCAGCTCATCTGCGAGGAGATGAATAAAGAACCTCTCGGGAAATCATACATGTACAAGCTACTAGGACATTTGGACGAATGTGAATTCATCTCTCTTGAAGCTCCGCGTTCCAAAAAGCGGGGAGAAGTAACGAAGATAATGGTGGATGTAATACCCGTGGAGATATTGGAAGCTAAATTAGAAGCAATGCTGTGATGGATGCATGATGGAAAAAAATAGAAATTCATGGGTGGATATCAAGGCGGAGGATTTACTAGCGACAAAACTGCGCGTCAAGATCATCAATATATTAGCCCGGTGTAAAGAAATAAACATTTCTGGGCTTGTAAAAAAAGCCAGATCTAATCACGCAGAAGTAATGAAACAAGTCGAATATTTCAAGAAGATAGGCCTCGTGGATGAAAAATATTATGGAAGAATTCATATTATTCGGATAAAGAGCAATAAGCTATTGGGAAAAATTCTGATCGATTTCTTCAAGATGTTCAAAGAACCGTAAACTACCCATACCTAAACAGTAACGGGGGAATTTGACGTTCTCGATGCGAAGGATTGAAATGGAACCGGAGATTTCCCCCG
>WJJB01000382.1 GCA_014729935.1 Candidatus Bathyarchaeota archaeon
CTCTTGAACCGCGGGTGCCTGCCCAGCTTCTTGAAATAACGGGTGTACGCGGTGTCGAGGTCCGGCGTGCTTGCTGGAGGGCGATGCTGTCGGGTTCCTTCAACCACGGGCGTGTTTCCTTCAAGATCTTGGCGCTGGTGTACTTGAAACCAGTGGTGTTCCCGTGCTCGTGGAAGTAAGTTTCCCGTTCCTCCAGCCAGTGGTTCCATATCCACCGCTTGCAGCCAAGCGTCTTGGCCAGCAACTCTGCTTGTGCCGCGGTCGGGTAAATGCGCACCTTCACGGCGTGGTTAACGATCACTGGTCCTACATTCCAATCCATGGTCTAAAAAGGTGTAGGTCTAGGGAATTTCTGAACGGGCGAGATTCATCCCGCCCCTAAACTAAAGGGGCGGGTTTTCTCTCGCAAGACGGATAAATAGGCAATTATTATCCCCGTGATGCACCTTGTGCACTTCATGGAATGGGATGTATTACGGCGGTCACCTGTCTTGTTCCAAAAATAGCACGATTGATAACACCTTGGTATCCTCCTGCCTACCGTCCATGGAACGACTCACATACCTGCATGTTACCAACTTTTTCAATGAAGAAAAGAGTGAAGTGATTGGTACATGCACGGATGCAGGAAAAAGAATGAGTGAATGATGGGATGCTATTTAACCTCTATAACGTCGTCCTCACGTTGTCGCTTGAGATCCTGCTTAGCTTGCTTTTTTAATTCTTCAGCATCGAAATTAACATCGCTGAACGGTAACACGTTATCTGAAAAATCAAGCTCGCCGATTTCCGTGAAGTAATCCACGGTTTCATCAAGGGGCGGGTTTGGTTTCATGCCCTCGCCATATAAATGTCGGAGCGTGTTTGGGAGCAACTCGTCCTCCCTGACCAGGTGTAACTTGGTCAATCTCGGATCTATTTTCATATTCACCATGTTTTGGAAGAGATGGGTTTTCAACACGTTAAATTGGGTCTCTTGGAACAGCAGGAGGATGAACACCGTGATCATGGTCGTGAGGATGGGGAATGCATACACGATGATGGAAAACTGGCTCAACCTGAGATATTGCTCGTTGGCGATGAATGTATCCAAGATGGGTGCGTTATTGGCGATGTAGAATACATACCCGAACACGGCACTCCCTCCCACCAATGGTTTCACGATGGATAGAAACCATGATCCGATGCTTTTCATCACTGGAGGGCGCCGGCGCTTCAGTGTTTTCCTGAAATACACCACGCCCGCGTCATCCATCAACCATGTCGGCGGTAGCACCCAGAACCAGAATAAATATGATAACACTAGCGGTATAATGGAAACTATCACGAAATAGGTGCAATATGCCATGAAAGCGTTGGTGACATTTCCCATCATATCTTTGAAGACGATCTCGCCAATGGATCCCACTTTCTCCCCCGGGACGCCTAGCACGTATTCGAGAAACCAATTCACGAACCCGAGTGGCGGGAAGTAATTCGTGATCAAGAAACTCACGAAAAAGATGCTGAAAGTCATCCCCGTGAAGGAGCGTTTCACCATCATGTACAAGCTCGAGCCTTGGGGGGTATCCGTGACCAAGATCTTGTGGATCTTCGGTTTCACGTCCTCCTTGTGGAAGTACCGGTAAAGATCGGTTAAAGCGATGTGCAGTCGCATGATGAGCTTCACGGCAATGCTTGGTGCACCCTTGTACCACAATGCCATGATAATCGGTAATGAACTGACGAAAAAAGCTAGTGCAAAGGCATAGCAGGCGGCAAGTGTGTTGGAACCACTGAGACCAATGGCTGGCAAGAATCCGAAAAGACCATACAACATCACAGCATTCAATACGATAATAACCACGATTGGTTTCCATAAATCATTCCAATTAACGGGCTTCTTCCGTTCTTCTGCTCTTTTCCTGCGGTTGTACCGCCGAAGGCGACCCAAGAAGACGCAAAAGAATGCAAAACCTACGATCAAGAACAATAGGGAGAAGTCACGGATCTTCACGTCCAGGAAGGGCATCTTGGCAGTGGAATTCATGAAAAACACCAAGATGAGGATCCCGAATAATAGCAGGAACATGGAAAGACCCAATCGATTGAGTAAACCGGGAAGCGAGGTTTTGGTGCCGAATTGAGCGAGAATTTCCTTCTTCACTTTCTTGGATTTTTTAAACGGCATGTGCGAGTCAACAATGAGGGATCTTGGTCGAGTACTGATCAACTATTTGATTCCCAAGTTTTTGAAGTATATGATTGGTGCCCGGGATCGCTCATGAAGCCTGCTGGAAAGATTTTTGAATGAAAGGTGATGAATGAGCATGAGCGAGTGTAGTTAGGTGAACACCCACACCTTGGTGAGACCATGGTAGCTAAAAAAGACGAGGATTGTGAAGATTGCAAGTTCAACTTGGCAGCTGATGACGAGAAGGTCCGGTGTGATTTTCTCAAGATGCTCGGGAAAACCGATGCCGCGTGCGATAAATTCGAGAAACGGGAATGATCACATTACCTTCGCAACGAGAGAACCGGTTTCCTGCCCGGTTCCTGCATCTTGTAGGTAGAAGAGGACAATATTCATCCGTGCTGCTTCCATGGCATCATGAAACCGTCCATCGATGTACACAGGGATGATGGAGTTGATTTTCTTGGGGTTTTCCCCTGCATGCAGGATGGATTCGGTTTCTTTGCTCACCGCAACAACGGCATAGTCGGGACTCGGTGGTGGACCGCAGCACCCGCAATTTTTTCCGAATGCATCGCGGCCGATGGAGCCATCTATTTCCAAGTGAGAAATTTTCTCCTTCAGGCGTTCCAGGTGCTTCCTTGCTTCTCTCTTGAGAACGACCCGTACCATGAATCCCGCCTCATCCCGTGCAAGCGTAATAATTGCATTCTTCCTTGCTGCACCGGGGATTACTGCTAGCATACCTGCAAGGTTCTTGCTTCGAGCATTCCAGGTGAATCTGGTGCTCTTCACTGAGCAATTCACACGCGACTTCGATGGCGAGCCTGGAAGCTCGCTTGCAGCATTGTTCGGTACCATCCGCAATGGTTTCCAATGCTTGGGCGGTGGCTTGCATGGATACTTGCCGTTCGTCCCTCTTTTTAGGTGTGGACCGTGTCAAGATTGCGATGGCGATACCTACTCCCACCGCTGCCCCGCAGGCACCCCAGAATCCACATGTACCTCCAGGTACCTTTCCAGCACGTTCCTTTACTTGTTTCATGAAACCCATCGGTACATCATGCCCTGAATTTTTTACCGCTGCCAAGATGGCAGCTGGTACCAGCACGTGATGCTCCGGACCGTGGAGTTTCACCTTTGGATGCCTGAGAACCAATTCCAATATTTCCATGGGATTAGGTGACGTGGTCTTCGTGCATACGGTTTCAATCACGCTTATTGCATCACCCGAATGGCAGGTGTCGCATATGAAATGTCCCCGTTTACATTTTACCAGTGATTCGTGAACCGTGCCGCACAACTGGCAAGTCAAGGGCTCGGATTCTTGCAGGTACAGCAGTGGTTCATGGCAGATGATGCAATCCTTGCTAATCTCTTCCATCATGTTTCACCAAACCAATTGCGCATCGAACTGATCCAATCATTGAATGCTTCAGTAAATGACTTTAAGGTGGACTTCACGAGGGAATAATGGGTGAATTTTCCCTTCTTCCATCCTTGCACGAGACCTGCTTCTTCTAATAAGCCCAAGTGATGGGAAACTGTTGGTTGGGACTTGGAAAGAAGGGCTTCCAGCTCGCACACGCACCTGTCCTGTTGCCCGAGAACATCAAGTAACAGGAACCGGTCGGGATTACCGATTACCTTCAAAATCTCCAAGAGTTCGTTTCTTGCAGGATCTTCATTAAATTCCTTCCTGATTGCCTTCAACTTGTTGAAATGCTGCTCGGGATCACCAAAATCGACGCACCGGGACAACGTGTCAATGATCCTGCTCCGTGCTTCCTTGTCGTTCATTATTACTGGAAGCGAGTGGGGGAATTTAATTGTATCGGTATAGATGAATTCATATCGAAATGAATAAATACATATGCAATCCAGTAAATACATGAACTAGAATGGAAGAACCAATTGAAACCACTGTGAAGGCTAATGATGAGAGCGTGGACGATGATCAACCCGTGGAAGGCAAATCACACGGCTTGACGCGTTTCGAGAAATACCTCTACATTTGGGTGGGTGCTTGCATGATCGCGGGTATTGCACTTTCCCAAGCATTTCCCACCCTGATCAGCGTCTTGGATTCTTGGAAGGTGGGTGACATCTCTGTTCCCATCGGTATCTGCCTTTTCTTGATGATGTATCCGGCGATGCTGAATGTCAAGGGATCTGAATTGCGAAAGGTGGGCAAGAATCCCAAGCCCATCTTGCTAACATTGATATCGAATTGGCTGGTCGCACCAGTGGTGGGTGCACTTCTCTCAGCCTTATTCTTGCATGGAAACGACCAACTGGTTGTGGCAGTGATATTGCTCAGCTCTAGTCCTTGCACCGCGATGGTACTCGTCTGGGGATATCTAGCTGGAGGAAATCAAGAACAGAACGTTATCAACACCAGCTTGAACACCATCACGATCATGGTTGGATATGCTCCACTGGTAAGCCTTTTAACGGGGATCCAAGATATTGGCATCGATTGGATCTCCTTGGCAGTTTCCGTTCTCGTGTTTATCGGCATTCCCTTGATTCTTGGCTATATCTCCAAGCGTGTTCTCACGAGCAAGAAAGGGGAGGAGTGGTTCAATGAAGTCTACAAGCCAGTCGTCGGGAAAATTGCAATAGTCGCCTTGCTCACCACGCTCGTGGTGCTATTCACTTTAAATGGGAATTTACTCATCAAGCATCCTGACAAGCTCGTGCTGGTGTCCATCCCCCTTCTCCTTGGGTTTTTCATCGTGGTTGGGTACAACTTGATAGTGACGCGCCTGGTTGGCTTGAAATACAGGCAAGCCATCATTACCGTCATCATCGGGTCATCGAGCCATTTCGAGATAGCAATTGCCACCGCGATCACCATGTTCGGCGTGGGGTCTATTGCCGCCTTGGGAACTACCATGGGTCTTTTCTGGGAGGTTCCCATCATGCTCGGGCTCGTGTACATGGGAAAGTTCTTGGAGCGCAGGGGATTCTGGCAATCAGATCCAAGTGATGAAAGATTCAAGACAAGAGACACGGGTGACACGTGATGACTGAAAAAATCATCTTCGCATGCATCGGCAATTCTTGCAGGAGCCAGATGGCGGAAGCATTCGCGAAGCAGTTCTTGCCAAGCGACTGCATAATTATCTCCGCTGGCACGCGACCTGCGAGCGAGATCAACCCGCTAGCCGTGATAGTGATGGAGGAAATTGGATATGACATGTCCAACCAGTATCCCAAGAAACTAACAACCGCGATGTTAAGCGGCACGACCCGGTTCATCTCCATGGGATGTGGTGTCTTGGAATCATGCCCTGTTCCAATTGCACGTGGAACACTAGCCGTGGAAGATTGGAGCTTGGAGGATCCCGTGGGGAAAGATATATCATTTTTCAGGGAAATCAGGGGTCAGATCGAGCACCAGGTAACCGTTTTGGCCACGGAGCTTGAGCAGGGTCGATGCTCTTGCCCGTGATAGTGACATTTCTTGATGCACGGGGAAAGCTTTAGATTCCCCAACTCTTGATCTTACACGCAATGCGCGTTGCTTTCGGTAAAATCAAGATCACCCCGCCAGGTGGCGTGATTGGAAAACCCCTGGCGGGATATTCGCCAGTGCCACGATGCACGGGTATCCTTGATGACATTTATGCCCACGGTATCCTGATCGAGTCTTGCACCCTTGGAAACATCCGCAAGATGACATTATTGATATCTCTTGATTTCCTGAAGATCCCTCTTCTTGTTTCGAGCTACATCAAGAATAAAGTTCATGAAGCGCACTTCGACATCAAGCCCGCGCAGGTGCTCATTCACGCGACCCACACCCACAAATCCATGGACATGGGAGGTGAATTCGTTTACCCAGGTGGGTTTCTATCCGTGCTCAAGTCCATCATGTTTGGTGCATACCATTCCGATGATAAATACAAGGTATGGATTGCTCGGCGCATGGTCAAGCTCGTCGATAATCTCAAGCGAGCATTGGAACCTGCCAAGATCGGGTGGGGCAAGGAATTGATCGAGGCACCCATCATGTTGAACCGCCGGCACCCGACACGATACTCGAAGTCGAGACTCGGCGTGATCTCCTTCAAGAAGCAGCAGGGTGACAAGCTGATTGGCGTGATCGTGAATTATGCCATGCATCCAACCACGCTTTCGGCGGGGATTACCAAGCTCTCAGCCGATTATCCTGGAAGGATCGTTCACAAGATTGAGCAATTGATTGGAAGAAAGGGCTGCGCTGCATTTTTCACCGGTGCATGCGGTGACCTCAATCCGATTACCACCTGCGGAACCGATTTTGAGCTCTTGGAGAAAGAACGACAGCGGGTGTACGGCCAGAAGGGTAATTACTCGAACACCAAGCAATTGGGATACTTCCTTGGTGAACAGGCGTATCGCATTGCCAGCGAAATTCCCACCGACTCGTACCTCGACGAGGTCGACATCAAGGTATTTTCTGAGGTTTTTTCCGTGCCCATGCTTGATTACAAGGAACATCGCCCAGTGGTGGAATGGATCAAGAAACGGGCAATTCATCTCGTGAAGCGCTTGTTTCTCCTCCGGGTGGCACTCTTGCTTGCCGAGGGTGAAGAACCGAACTTTCCCGGGTTCGCGATCAAGCACGACGGCAGGAATATCCGCTTGTATTCCATGGTGCAATACATTCATGTATCTGCAACCAATGGCGAGAGTCATCCTGAATTTTCAATTGCAGGGATCCCGGGTGAGCTCTTTGAAGATATCGCGAGGGATATCACCAGGGAAGCCCCGACCGGGGTGGGAAACACCTTCGTGTTCGAGAACGCGAATGACTGGATAGGGTATCTTTTCCCCATTCACGAGTACCTCCACGCGGGAGGTTATGAACCCATGCCTAGTTTTAGCCCGTTAGGTGGTAAACTTGTAAGGGAAGCCATGCTTAGGCTGATGGCGTACATCAGAAATGGAATCACTACATTTTCATGAGAATGAGCGCAATGACTTGTTAAGGCTGCACCCTGCATTCCTTTGAAACTAAATTTCATGAAAGGCACCGAAACGCAACTTTCCGAGGGATAAAATTCCTGGTAACGGTTTTCAGGCGGGATGAAAGACGTTGGCAGCCGCGCCTACCAAGGGGATCGCCTTTTTCCAAACCATGATTGACTCGTTACCACGTTTCAAGTGAAATCGATGCGAAAAAACCTGAAAGAACTTTATTGTTTTTTAGAAGCAATCAACAACGATTGACCCATTTTCAGGCGAGTTTTGAATACCGTGAATGAGGAGCCATCAAGCTATAATAATAAAAACGAATTTTCCACGATCTTCAATATAGTTGAAGCCACAAGATTTATATTCCCTAAATCGGAATCTAATAACGCTAAGTAAGTAAAATTAATAGTTTAACATCGACTTCCTTGGCAAAACGCGGGAACCTACCCACCCCCGTAAAGGCGCACGTCCATTGGCTCAAGATGGCATCGTGATTGCCATGGGCAAGGTGATGCCACCAATTCCAGTCTTGGATCATGAGCCTTCACAGTGGAATAATTGGTTCCCGTACATTGACACAGAGGTGAACCCAGTTGTATAACAAGATATTACTTGGCATCGATAAATCGGAAAACGCGCAACGAGCTGCAAAGAAGGTAATCAAGCTCCAAAAGCTCACCGGTGCGGACGTGGTGGCATTTCATGCCGCCAACGTTCATCATGTACCGAAAGTGATGCCAGTGACCGTCCCCATGCAACCAGCAGCGGGATACATTGCCACGGATCCATCGTTCGAGGCAAGAAGGGCAGCACTGAAGGAAAGTGGGCGCGTGATCTTGGGGAAAACGACAAAACTATTCGAAGAGCATGATATCCCCGTTGAAACACGCCTGATTACCGACATGGATCCCGAGGAATATGCCCTTGAAGCCATCGAGAAGGATGAATTCGATCTCGTGGTGATAGGATGCAAGGGAGACCATTCGAAGCTGGAGCGTATCTTCCTTGGTACGACCGCTCAAAAGCTGGTTAATGAAGCAGGATGCGACGTTCTAATAGTTCGATAAACAATGTAAAAAACGAGGTGAAAATATACATGGATGAACATTTCTTGGCAACCGCGGCGGTCCGGCGCTTGATGAAATCTCGAGGAGCGTATATCGTCAGCCAGAAGGCTGTGGAGTCGTTAAAAACTCATCTTGAAGACAATGCAGCAAATCTCACGAAAAAAGCGCTCAAGATCGCAAATGATGATGGCAGGGAGAAGGTTAGTAGCGATGATCTCATAAAGGCCATAGGTGGGCTTGAAGAGCTATATGATATTGAGGATTGAGGACGAATCGCCTTGCCATTCCCTTTTTTCCATGATTTCTCACGTGATGCAGGAACTACGCGAGTCACCCATGGCATGGTACGGCACCGATTAACAGGTGGAACGAGCAGGTGATACATGGTGAATGATTCGAAACGATGTGCATATTGCAATAAGTTGATGGCATTCGGGTTCAGGTGCAGTCATTGCAACAAGCGATTTTGCGTCCGGCACCGGTTGCCCGAGAAGCATGAATGCCCGGGATTGCAGGACGTCACGTCCCCGATATGAGCCGGCTGGAATGAATTGGCTCGCCCCGGGGATTCGTGAACGCACCCGGTTTCTTTCCTTCCTTTTTACCCGTGATTTCGTGTTCCGCCGGTACTGAACGGGACATGACCGGTCCTAAAGGAATCACCGAGATGAGCGAACGCTATATTTATTAGCATCATCTTCTATAAAACAATAATCTCTAATTCAGAGAGGAGACTCAACATGTTCAAGAAATTCACCGATAAACTATCGAGGAAGGCGAAATCAGCAGTGAAGAGCGGAGCTAATCGAGCCAAGAGCAAGGCGAAATCGGCCGTCAGGGACGCTGCCGAAGATGCAGTTGAAAATTTCGTGAAAAACGCGAAGAAGGTCGATAAAACCATCAAGGGCAAGGTTATTTGGGATTTCGACACCTTCAAGTCCGAATGGGAGAAGGTAGCCTCGGATCCCGTGCAATCGGTCCTGTTCTTCATCAATGCTGCCTACGTGTACTTGAAGGATAGGAAAACAGGCGACGCCATGGTAACTATTCTCATCCCGACGCCATACCTGAACAAGGATCCATCATCACCCTCTGGTTTCCGGCTCAATCCCAAGGGCGATGGCTACCTCTTGATGCACATGGCGGAAGACGGGAACATCGTGAAGTCCTACATGGGGGGCACGGACAAGAATAACTATGAAATCGATGAGGATGAATTCGAGATGCACGTGGTTGGTCTTGGCGTCGACGAAAGGAGCGCCACAGTCATCATCCAAAGTGGCGGGAAGCACTTCAATTCACCCGTGAATCTCAAGCGAAATAACGATGACCAATGGAAGCTCTTCAACATATCCAACATAGCCACTGGCGTGCGGGAAACCGAGGATGAGAAGTACGACTTCTGATTAATTCCCTCGATTCGTATCCCATGCCCCTTGTCCTTTTTTTCACGTGCTTTCCATCATTCATTTCTTTCATTGCGATTGATCTCGATTTCCGGTTGTCGCAAGACGAGCTGCAAGCCCTCTGCTCCTTGGCTGATGGCACCATTCTCGTCCACGACAGGATCCGGGATATACTTCACGCGCACGAGTGTTCCACTTGCGATAACAATCTGCCCCTGGGTGTTTTCGTCCCAGTAATCCAAGTTTTCCATGTATACCGGCGTTCCATCGTCTAATATGAGCACCGCACCACCCTTGGCATCACGTGCCACGCCCTCGAGTCGCACTTGCTGCCCGATCTTGGATTCAATGTTTCCCTGTGTCATGTGTATTTCACGAATCCCATCGCAATAAAACTTCGTGATGCTTGGCTGGCATCTTGAGAAAAGATCCCGACATGGGGGATCCATGCGAAATGGATCTTTCTTTCACGTTGATTGTATATACCCTCCGATATATCCCGAACATATCTTCATGGCTTTGGGAAAATCGGTTTGAAACCATACCTTTTTTTCATAGATTATGTATCCACCATTTTTTCACGGCTGTGAACTACCACAGCCTGAACTTGCATGAAGGTGGCACTGGCATCTACCGATTCAAGTTGAAAGGTAAGGGTTACTGGTACAAGAAAATACCTGCAAGAACTTGGTTGGTCCTTCATACCGAGGAGGATAACGGCTTGAAGGAGGCGATGTCCCAAGTGCACGTTTTCATCTCGACAAGCCCGTTGCCAAGGGCAAAACGGCGAAGAAACGGGCAAAAACTTGCGTGGATTCGCTGGTACACGCAACGGTGGTGGATAGAGAGCGCATTTCGTGATTTTAACGAGTTCTTCCCTTCTCCA
>WJJB01000383.1 GCA_014729935.1 Candidatus Bathyarchaeota archaeon
GAATATAAAAATTATTAAATCATCTACCGTGGGAACCACGGGAAGTCACGCTTCTGGAGATCGTGTAAGACGGGTCAACAAGACCGCGGTGGTCGATGAAGGAAGAATCCACTGCCTTTAGTTTAGGCAGTGGTAGTTCAACGAAAGATACCATGAAGATCTACAAGGAAATCATGGGAATTTGCCACTGCAGGGAATGAATTGAGGGATCCACGCGATTGTTGGGACCAGAAGGAACCTAGTACACCATCACTGCGCGGGCAGAGAATATTTTATTCGATGGAACCTTTCATAAATGGTATCGCCGCGCCACGAGAACCACTCCCATCAACGCCACGAGGCATCCCGCGAGGCACCATGCATGAGAACGCTCATCATCTATCCCGCCGAGGGCAAAGCACTCGAAAAAGTCGCCCAGGATCTCGGGAAACTCCTGAAACGATCATTCAAGGGAAAGATGCCCACCCTCATGATGCTCGAGGAATTGGAGCATATCCAGCCGTTCCTCGATCACGATCTCATCATTCTTGGCACCATCACCATGAAGGATGACATTTACTGGCCGCTCCAAGTCAAAGTTGATGCCATCATTCACGAGCAAGTGAAGGCAGATTTCTCGGATAAAATTTTTTCTGCTTACACCATTTCGAACGATACCACCAACGCGATGAGATGCATCGACGCTGCATTATGGACCTTTCAAGAAACCAATGCCCACGTGGCACCTGGACTCGTTCTCGTTGAAGATAATTCTCCATCGCGTTTGGAAGAGGAATTGGTTTCATACTCCAGGGCCCTCAAGGAATTGAGAGTTACCATCAAGTGATCCCATTCCCATGCAATTGCGGCTGGGAATATTCTCCATCATTGTTGCAGGAATTGCTTGTGGTAATACTTGCACCGGTAATGGAGCGTTCTTGCCTTGGAGGGCACCAACCGTCTCCTTCGATCGTGTTTCTCCCGCCACGCTGGTTCTGGCGGACCTTGCCCTGCATGACCTTGATCCATGGTAGCATGCTGGGTTCAAGGTTTATGATTTTCAATAGTACCTGGGCATTATGGGGGAATTTGGCCAGCCTGGTCTCGTGAATTGCAAGCAATTCCTCGATCAAGTACCTTGGTGAATGATTATATAGCCCGGTGGAGATACACCTATCGTGAAGCCTTTCAAGGTTGCTGCCATCGGGATCGGGTGTCTCTTGGTCGGGTTGAGTTCTTTCATCGTGGGATACCGGTTTGACGGGCCAAATGGTGTCCGGCTGACGGTGCACGGGGGAGGCAATGCCGTGTCCATTGAGAATGACTTTTTCAAGGTGCACGTGGACGAGGATGGCGAGGTGGCTCTCTTGGAAACCCAGCACGGGGACATGCTGGGAACGAAGGGAAAATTCTACATGAGCTATTTCATCGATCAAGGTTCAGCCCACTATTACACCATGGCGCGCCCGGAGATGAGGGTGTGCCGGCATCAACCAGATTTGGTGGACGTGATGTACAGGGATGCATCCGGCCCCATCATCGTTGAACTGCATTACGTGGTCTTGAATAATTGTAGTGGGATCTACTCGTATATTATCGTTGAAGGGAAGGACACTCCCGCAGCCTTGATGGAGCTCAGGATCGCCTACCGGGCGAATCCATCCATCTTCACCCATGCATACACTGCCGATGAACTACAAGGACCCATGCTCACTCCCGAGGTGCTGGCATCCGCCACGGAAATCCAAGATGCGACCTACCGGCTAGAAAATGGCTCGGTATATACCAAGTACGATTGGGCAAATTACATTGATGATGATCTCGTGCATGGTATCACTGGTAACAACGTGGGCATGTGGATGATTCAAGCAAGCAAGGAATACGTTAATGGTGGGCCGGACAAGCAGGAGCTCATGGTGCACCAGACCCATGCGACCCCCCTGCTCCTGAGCATGCTCCAGGGAGAGCATTTTGGCACGCTGGCACAGGTATTCACCCACGGTGACGAGAAGCTGTACGGCCCCTTCCTGCTGTACCTGAACGCGGGTAGCGATCGGAACGCGTTAATCGCCGGTGCCAAGGGAAGGGCAATGATGGAACGAGCTGCATGGCCATACACGTGGATGGAGGATGGTAGGTTCGTCGTGCAGCGTGGAACCGTCACGGGACACGTGACCACCGGCGTGCCAAGCGCCCTTGGCAATATCACGGTGATCCTCGCCAAGGAACCGGTGAACGTTTATGATCAAGGGAAGGACTACATCTTTTGGGCAGGAACTGCCGCGAATGGTTCCTTCTCCATTCCCAACGTCATTCCCGGCACCTATTGCTTGTTCGCCCGGGGTGCAAACCGGACCGATGACCTGCTGGTGGAGAACGTTATTGTTGGTAACCAGGCAGTTACCGACATCGGTGAGGTATCGTGGCCGGTGAACTCGAGCCTCGAGGTGGCATGGCAGCTTGGGACGGCGGACAGGCGTTCAAGGGGATTCAAGTATTGCGATCATCCACGCCAATTTGGCTTGTGGGAACTGGTCCCGGCAAATCTATCCTTCACGATTGGCACCAGCGATGAGTCCAAGGACTGGTATTACGCCCAGTCTCAACCCGGACACTGGAAGATCCTGTTTAATACCACGGAATCCTACACGGGAGGGGACACGGGGATACTCACCATCGCCATGGCGGGAGCAGCGCGTGAACCCGAGCTGAACGTGCACCTTGACAGCAGCTTCCTGGGATCCATGGCTCCCGGGAACGACGCGAGCATTTATCGCAGCGCCATCCAAGGTGGATACTACCAATTGCATGAAATGCACTTTCCTGCATCATTGCTAGACCCGGGGCAGCATGCCATCGACTTGCACTTGGTGGATGTTGGCGAGAAGGGGGGCATCCTCTACGATGCCATCAAGCTCGAGATTGCTTCTCCCTGATGGATCTATCTCCCCTCGTTGCAACGAGTCTCGAATCATCCGTGGGGAACAGTGCGGGAATCATGGCTCCAGGGATGCTTCCCGGGAAATCCCATGGGACCTGCGGACGGGATTCATCCACCTCCCGAAAGAAAACCCGCCACTTCAGTTTAGGCTGTGGTAGGTCAAGCCTTGGTTTATATGCCACCGGGACATCCATTTACTCGATGGAAATGGTTGTAGATACCAACATGAAGCTATACACGCCTGGACCGGTTCACGTGGCACCTGACACGCTCGCCGTGATGAGCAAGCATTGCGATACGCACCGCAGCTCGTGGTATTCCGACATGCACGAGCATTGCGAGAACTTATTGCAGGAATTAATGTTCACCGAGAATCAAATCCTTCTGGGAGCATTCACCGGTACGGGATTCATGGAAGCTTGCGTTACCAACCTGCTGGGGAAGGACGACACGGGATTATTCGTTTCCGTGGGTGCATTCGGAAAGCGATGGACCTCCATTGCCAGGGGCCACGGGAAGGAGTTCGACATCCTGGAGTTCGAAATGGGAAAGGCAGCCAAGGCCGACAAGATAAAGGAAATCCTGGAGAGGAAGGAATATGCAACCGTGTTCATCCAATTCAACGAGACATCCACGGGTATCAGGAATCCCTTGGAAGAGATCGCGCCCGTGGTCAAGGATTCAGGTGCACTGCTCTGCGTTGATGCGGTGAGCGGCTTGGGAGGCATGAAGTTGGAGGTGGACGAGCTCGGCATCGACGTGTGCCTGGCTTCCACCCAAAAGTGCCTGGCGGTACCCCCTGGTATTGCCCTGTGCTCCATCTCGGAACACGCACTGGAAAAATCCAAGACCGTGGGAAATCGCGGCTATTACTTGGATTTCATGGTGCTCATGAAGAAGGCACCCAAGCACCAAACACCGACGACCATCGCCGTGCCACTGGTTCGCGCCTTGGAATACAAGCTCGGCAAGATTATCGAGGAAGGTGTGGAGCAGGTGTTCGATCGCCATTCTAAAATGGCTGAAATGACTTGGAAATGGGCTAATGATGCTGGTTTTGAAATATTTCCTGAAGAGGGACACCGATCCAGCACGGTATCCACGATTGCTAATAATAGGAACATCGATGTTGCCAAATTCGTGAAGGTGCTCCTTGACAAGGGATACCGCATTGTAAATGGTTACGGGGATTTGAAGGGCAAGACATTCCGCATCGGGCACATGGGCGACCTGCAACCTGACGACATGGAGGAACTCTTCGGCGTGATGGACGAGACACTTGTGGAAATCTGAACATTTGTTTTTGTGATTGTGGATTTGTAAAAAATGGGAAAAAATGCAAATTGTCGGATAATAAATGCAAATTTGTCTGATAAAAAATGCAAACTCCGAGTAACCGAACCGGCAAGTATTGCATCACTAGTATTTTTTCCCAAAATATTCCCCAAACTTCCTTTTTACCATTTCTTTACAAAACGTGATGACCGGGGCACTCCAACTTTCCTTTAGCGGGTGGACTAACGAAATTTCGTGCTTTACTAACTTGTAATTATCACCGTCTATCTC